>CAYSVE010000461.1:0-5135 GCA_964434365.1 uncultured Anaerolineaceae bacterium
AATCTCTGTTTTGTGCGGTTCACCACAGGTCTCGGAAGTCATGATTACATATGAGCATATATTCAGACGTTGTGCGAATTCTATAGCCTATCGACGTGCTGCGTCAAGCATATAGCGGCCCCAAAACGGAAATGGGATTTCGTATCAGGAGTGTGCCAGGACTGATACGTGCCAAAGGACACGCTACGCATTGAAGACCGACCGCAAGGGGCGGATGGGTGTGTGACTGTTGTCGAGAGTCCATCCGCCCGAGCCACAAACACGGTGTTCTGCTAGGTTGCCTGTCGCAGCCCATCCAGCGCTTGCGTTGTCGTTACTTCACCAGATTCGTACAGCTTCGCAATCTGCTCGACAAAGGCTTGCGGCATGTTCAACATCTGCGCGCCCTGTACTTTCCCGCCATCCAGGTACACCACCGCGATATGATCCGCTTCCTCTAGCAGCCAACGCTCACCCAGTGTCGTGCCCAGGTACGCAAACGGTTGGTCGAACAACCGCGCGTTCAGGTCGCCAGCAAAGGGCTTGTAGGTCACATCCTGGCCAAGCATGTTCAACGCGGCGATTCGTCCTTGCTCGGCAGCCTGCGCGCTGTTGTGGGCGATGTACCCATCGACCGAAGCGACACTACCAGCTGCATAGATGTTCGGCCAGTTGGTCTGCAACTTGCCGTTGACGACGACAGCGTCCGTCTCGTCGTCCGTGTCCACCGGCTGCTCTTCGATAACATCGATGGTGGGGAGTACACCGACCGTCGAAAGGGCCATGCGGGCTTCGATCCGGCGTCCATCAGAAAGTTCGACGGCATCCACGACCGCCTCATCATCGCTGAGGTAAGCCGTTACGGATTGCCCGGTAATCACATCCACGCCGCGTGCGGTCAACCGCTCAACGATTCGCTTGCTAATGGCAGCGTCGAGGAAAGGCGCGCCCACATGGTCTGCGCTGGTGATGTAGGTCACATCGATGTCGCGCTGGCGCAGAGCGTCGGTCATCTCCAGGCCCAGCTTGCCGTCGTTATCCATATTGTCGATGCCGTAGCTGATGATCACCGCGCCCTTTTCCTTTAGCGAGGCCATCCAGTTTTCGATCCACGTAATGTCTTCGTAAATGCGAAGCTGGTGCACGCCGATCCAATTGGCCCCCTCCGCTTCATGCACCATCGGCGTCGATTCCATTGCCAGCAGAAGCTTGTCATAGGCCTTGCGGATGCCGTGGTTGAGGAGGATTTGGTCTCGCTTGGGGAACACGGCTTCCATCAGGTCGTAGTCCAATTCGATGCCCTGCTGAGCCAGGGCATGTGCGTCCTCGATCAATCCGTCATTTGGGTTGGAGGCACCACGCACGAGATGAGCGGGCATGTGCTCGCGATCATAGTAGCCCATCGGGTTGATCTCGAACGATACCACGTAAATTTTTGCCTCCGGGGCGTGTTCACGGAGGGTTTTCGCCGCGTGAATCCCTGCGACGGTTGCACCTAAGATGATGTATTGCATGGGAATCTCAATCTCCTTACAGCGTTGTAGCAAGTTTTACGTTGTTGGGTTGCTGTGTACTCAACAGCACAAATTATGGGTGCAAATGATACAGGGAGTCATTTAACTATGGCTTTTCATTGTGTTAACCGTTTGCGTATATAAACAGCGGGTGGGTGCCTTGTGAGGTTTGTTACGCATTCACGGGCGCCCGCTACCGAAAACTCAGTTGAATTAGTGAGGATCAAATGACTGCTCGTAATAACAACGTTTGGAAAGAACTCGTTCAGGAGAAGATGTCCCGTCGTGGCTTCCTGCGCGGTGTCGGCATCGGTGCCGGTGCGCTCGCCGCAACCTCCGCCGTGCCAGCAGGCGTAGCTAGTGTCGCCGCTGCTGCTGCCGAGGCCAAGCTCGCAGCGCAGCCGATGAGTGACCTGTCGTTCTCGCCCATCAACCCCGATGCCACCGACGACATCACGCTGCCGGAGGGCTTCAGCTACCAGGTTGTCATCAGCCGTGGTGACGTCTTCACCCCGGATGGCCGCATCTACGGCGACAACAACGACTGGATGGGCTGGTTCCCGATCGACGCTCTCGAAGGCGGCATGAGCCAGACCGAGGGTATCCTGGCGATCAACAACGAGTACTTTAACTCCCTCTTCGTTGCCAACTACACTGGCGGCGAGAAGACGGCAGAGCAGGTTGCTGCCGAGAAGGCCGCTGTTGGCGTATCCCACGTACATGTCCGCCTCGAGGGTGACCAGTGGGTTGTCGTGACCGACAGTGAACTGGCCCGTCGCTGGGACGGCACCGACCCGGTCGAGTTCAGTGGCCCGGTTGCCGAGGCCTTGGGCCTCGACACGGTTGTTGGTACGCTGGCGAACTGCTCCGGTGGCAACACCCCGTGGTTCACTAACCTGAGCTGCGAAGAAAACTACCAGAACTACTATGGTGAAGACAGCCAGGCTGACAGCAGCCGCTACCAATGGCTGGAAGTGGACGCCGCCGAAGGCCAGATCCCAGAGCACTACGGCTGGGTGGTCGAGACGGACCCATACACGGGCCGCGCTGTGAAGCGCACCGCCATGGGCCGCTTCCGCCACGAGAACGTGGCTGGCGCCATCGGCGCGAGCGGTAAGGTTGTTGCCTACATGGGTGACGACGCCCGCAACCGCCCGACCTACAAGTTCATCTCCGACGGCACCTTCGACCCGAACAACCGTGAAGCCAACGCCGACCTGCTGCGCGACGGCATGCTCTACGCCGCCGACTTCGGCAGCGGCGAGTGGATCCCGGTGGTGTGGGAAGGCAACGAGGAATTGCTGGGCAACCCCGATTCCGTCGATGGCTACACGATCGCCAGCCTGGCCGATGTGCTCACCTACGCTTCCCCGTGCGCGCTGGCGCTGGGTGCGACCCCGACCGACCGCCCCGAGGACATCGAAGTTCACCCGGGTACCGGCGACGTCTACATCGCATACACCAACAACAGCAACCACGGCAACTACCACGGCCACATCACCCGCATCATGGAAGATGGCAACGACCCGGAGAGCCTGACGTTCGACTGGGACATCTTCGCTGTGGGTGGCCCGCAGAGTGGTTTCTCCAGCCCGGACAACATGACCTTCGACAGCGTGGGTAACCTGTGGATGGTGACGGACATCTCCACCAGCAGCCAGAACCGTGGCATCTTCGAGTTCCATGGCAACAACTCCTTGTTCATGTTCCCGACCGACCCGGAAAGCCCGGACTTCGGTAAGGCCTTCCGCTTCGGCGTCAGCGTTGTCGACTCCGAGATGTGCGGCCCGCAGTTTGTGGGCGAGGATACGCTCTTCGTCAACGTCCAGCACCCGGGTGAGAACTCCGAGAGCCTGGAAGAACTGCGCAGCAACTGGCCCGAGGGCGGCAACGCCGTTCCGAAGGCGTCCATGATTGCGATCACCGGCCCGTTCGGCAACACCGGCCCCTACGGCGGTTACGCGATCTTCAACGCGCAGACCGGCGAGCCGATCGTCGTCGCCTAGCGCACTGCGCTCCATGAAGTAAATCAATACAACGTCAGGTCCTTCGCCATGCGCGGGGGGCCTGGCACCCACACGGCATCAAAACAAAGGAGAAGATATGCCAAACTTTGGGCCGCTGGAACTATTCATACTGCTGCTGATAATTATCGTGTTGTTCGGTGTTGGGCGTATTTCGAACATCGGTGGGGAGCTGGGCCGCGCTATCAGCAACTTCCGCCGGGGTTTGAACGCAGACACCGACGCCGATACGGATGCGGGTGCTAAGAAACCAGACGCAAACGCATGAACTGGATCAACATCGATGGTAAATTGCTGAACTTGGATACCGTCGTCGCGGTTAGTTTGGATGACGCTGCGAACACCTTCATCGTAGAGACGGCGCATCGCACGATTGACCTACCCCTGGACGACGCAGGACGCGCAGCCTATGCGTGGCTCGTAGGGCAGTGCGTCGGTACGTTTCAAGCCACGACTTCATCCGAAGCACGGCCCGCGCAATTGAGCCAACCAGCCTGGCATATGTTGCTGCGCATCGAACGCCACGAGGATCGCACAGGCCTGCCGGGTTTGCCGATCGACGACGACGATATGGAAACGACGATCGAACTTGAGCGGCAGATGTACATCAAAACGAGTGTGCACGAGGCGTGGTTGACCGACAACGGTCGCGAAATGCTAGCAGAGCACCGCGCGGCCAATAGCGCAGACAACACAACTGACGAAACACAAGAAGCAACCTAGGGGCGTCGTGCACAACGCCCCCAGGCGCTCCGTTTACTCGTCGGCGTTCATCTCCAGCACATAGTACCCGGCAATCAGGTCTAGCTCATCGCTGCTAACCCGCACAATCGGCATTTCTGGCAGCGGCATGCGCGCACCCTCGTAGATGCCCGTCACACTGTAGGGTGGCCAGATGAGCAACGGCGGGCCGTAGTCGTTGGTCCCTTGTCCACGGGTCCCGTGGCATTCCGCGCATTTTTCGATGTACAGGTCACGTCCCTCGGCGAGTTCCGCTTCCGAGTACTCGCGGATTTGCGTTCCGACAAGGTCACTCTGGATATAGGCGACGATGTCGGCAAGTTGGTCGTTGGGCAGCACGCCCTCGTCGAAGGCAGACATGACATCTGGGCCGCTGCGCACCCGGCTCTCGATGTAATCATGGGGTAGCACCGGGAAGTCGACGAGGGGCGGTGCGATCTCCGTCCCCACCCCACCTACGCCGTGGCAGGCACTACACCGTAGGTTAAACAACGCCTCACCAGATGCCACCGCTTCGGTGGGCTGGCCTGCGAACAAGCGGACTGCGTCTACTGTTTCGGTGGTTGGGGCCAATGTTGCCTCCCAAGCTCCTGTCCACGGCTCACTCAGTGCGACATACCCTTCGCCAGCGACGAAGCAGCTAGCGACCTCCAGCAATCCTTCGACGGTCTCTTCGCTCGCACCTGTAAGTTGCGCCGGGCGCGATTCGGTCGTGAGGTCGGCAAAATGGGTAACGCACGCCTCGGCCTCGCCGGGCACGTTCTCATCGGCGAGGTTGGCCAGGCGCACCCCACCCTGAACGACGGTACCCGTGTTATCAACGACAAAGGCAATCGCTCCCACTGGCAGATCATCGCCACGGGGGCGCTGGGCGGCC
>CAYSVE010000462.1:0-5111 GCA_964434365.1 uncultured Anaerolineaceae bacterium
TATGCCGCCTAAGGGGAATCGGTTGCTGTACGCCAGATGGCTCGCCCGAACAACCCAGCAGCGCCGCCCACCCTGCGCAAAGAAATCGCGGACAGCCAGTGCAAGTTGGTTGGTCACCCACTGGCCGTGCTCAGCATCCCAGGCAAGGGCTTGAATATCACCGAAGATAGCGCGGAACTTCGAAATATCTTCGATGGGCACTGGAATATGCATCGGCCCGCTGGCTGCGATGCCAACAAAGCCCACGATATCCATGCGGGGCAGGGTCGTGCGCTGGGGCACATCTGCCCTAAACGATATTCCGGGTAGCGTACGGCGCAACCGCATCATGGTCGTGAAGACTCTCTCATCCTTACTGGTTATTTGTGGGGGCGTACGCGACCTGCCCACGCCCCATCATCTTAAAATTCAACGCGATTACTGGAGTGCAATATCCTCGACGGAGAGCACAAATTCCTCGATGCCGACATCGGTTCCTTTACCATTGAAGCTCGGCGCGGTGTACTTCATCGGCACCGCGTTCGAAAGTATCCACTCCATCACGACATCCGTGCGCGATTCATTCTGTAGCTGAATCACCACCGTGCGTCGTGCATTCATATCCCCGTTGCGCACCTCGTCAATCCACTGGTACAAATCCAGCACACCGATTGCACCACGCTTCAGTGTCACATCGGATGCCTTGAACATGGCTGGGATTTTTATCGGCGCGTTGATCTTAAAGTTACCCGCGCGATACTCCTGCATTGTGATTTCGATGCCCAACCCACTGACCTCCTGAAAACCGGCCTGTGGGACGTTCGGATCAGCCGCATCGCCGAGCTTGACCAGGAAGTTAAAGGCGCTGTATGGGCGTTCGGGGCGTTCTTTAGCCATCGGTTATTCCCTCTCCTCGTAATTAGCTGCTGCTATCCGCTGTCCACTGCCCGATGCGGAAAATCACGAACTCCGCCGGATACAATGGCGCGACACCGATCAGGCAAATCATACGCCCGTTGTCGAGATCGTTTTGCGTCATCACACTGCGGTCACAGCGGACGAAGTACGCCGCCTCTGGCTTCGCCCCCGCCAGCCGATCGGACACCCATTCGTTGTACAGGAAGTTCGCAACGGTGCGCTGCACGTTGGCCCACAGGGTCTCGCCGTTCGGTTCGAACACAGCCCACTGTGTCGATACATCGATCGAGCGCTCAAGATAGTTAAAGTAGCGGCGTACGTTCAGGTACTTCCACTCGGGGTCGCTGCTGATAGTGCGTGCACCCCACACACGATTGCCCCGTCCCTCGAAGAAGCGCAGGCAGTTGATGCCTAACGGATTTAGCACATCCTGCTGTGCTTTGTTGAGCATCACTTCTAGGCCAATTGCTCCGCGGACTACCTCGTTGGCGGGCGCTTTGTGGACGCCGTTTTCGACATCGTTGCGGGCGTAAATTCCCGTCATGAAGCCGCTCGGTGGCACATTTAGTGGAACGTTGGTCACTGGGTCAAGGATGCGAACCCACGGGTAGTACAGCGCCGCATGGGTGCTATCCATCACGGCGCGGTAATCGCGGATTTGCGAGAGCGCTTGTTCGTCGGGGCTATCCAACACAGCAACACGGTAGCGCATCCGGTGGCAGTGCGTAATAAGCGCCTGGTTGATGGCGGCAATCTTGTCGGCATATTGGGCAGCGTTGTACGAGTAGCCCGGTGCCGCGATGATCGAAATATCCTCAAGGTCTTCGAACGACTTCAGGCCGCTCTTATCCGGGTCATCGTCGCTGCCCTGCCCCTCGAACTCGCTCGCTTCAGGGTGTTTGCCGTCGCTGCCGTCGGCGAGTACAAGTTCTTGCAGTGTACTTAAAATACTGACCTTATCGTTGGTCACAGTGAAGTCCGCACGCCCGATGAGATGGGCGGCCAATGTCGCATCGGCGGGAAGGTTCCCGCCGACGCTGGGCGGTGTAATCACCAGCGGGGTTTCAAGCTCCTGGGTCCGATTGCTGATCTCTTCTCCGAAAACCTGCGTCACGCTGTCTCGGTTGCGCGTGATGTCGCCGGATACCGTCAGGTTGTCCCACAACATGGGCTGCGCGAACTTGCCAGGCATCAGCACTTCCACGCTGATGCGAATAGGATGTGCTTTGTCGTCGGCATCGTTGGGGCCAGGCGTGAGCGTTGCCACATCGACTGTACCACCCGCGCTGTCCGTGAGGGTCCAACTGCCGTTTGCGCGGGTAGCGCTGTAAAGCGCTGCCGTGTTGCCACGCTTGAGCACCAACAAGTCGCCGTGTTTGACCTGACGGAGGGTCGGTGTGCCACCGACGTCAACCAGCACATTCGACGACACGCTGCCACGAATGGCGATGCTCATATTCCCGGCAGCGCCAGGGAAGCGAGCACGGAAGAACGCTGCCGCATTGGCAACCGCCTGCCGTACCCCGAACTGTGCGTCGCGGGCTGCATTTTCGATTTCTGTGGCGATGTCTGCCGCAGGAATAACCGCCTCGGCAGCTTGCCGTAGCGCGTCGCCAGCGGCTTCAACAGCGGCGGGGTCGGCACCGGGGTCGTAGGGGTAATTGTTGCCGTAGAAGGCGGCCTCGGCAGTATCGAACGCCGCGAGTTCGGTGTTCAGGTTCGCCGTTGCGCCGTTCAGCGCGTTATAGGATGCCTGGACATCTAACCCACCGGGGACAGCGTTGTTCTCGTCCTGGCCGAACGATTCACCACTACTTACCGCAGTGGCAAGGGTCCCCAACGTCGTGTCCGCAGTCGTGATGCCCCCGTCTGTGAGATCGCGCAGGGCAACCGCAGCTTCGATGGTGGGTGTTACCACACCCAGTTCAGCAGTGGCTGCGGCCTGCTCACCCGCGTCAGTCACATCACTGCCGATCCACGCTGTGATGGCCGCTGTGATGGTGGCTGCATCGTCGTTATTGGCGTCGAAGGCCGGTGCTGTGCCCGCTGTCGTCTCGGCGACGACGGCTGCGGATGCGTCGTTGATGGCCTGGATTGCGGCGGCAGTAGTTTCTGCCAACCGCAGGCGCTCGATCGCGGCTCTGGCACGGTCGAGCGCATTTTTCGCGATGGATGCCGCTGAGTAGGCCAGGGCTGTCGCCAGTGCGTTCACCGGGGCTGCTACCGGGATGGGCGAGCTTGCAACGCCATCGCTTGTATCTGGTGGGGTATAGGCCCGCGCAACATACATCCGCGAGCCACCATTATCGAAGAAGGCCCGCACCCCGTGTGCTAAAAAGTTCGGCTGGGGTACACCCTCGAAGTCGAGTGGGTCGAGGCCACCGTAGATACGCTCGAATTGGCTAAAGCTGGTAATAAGCTCCGGTTCACCGACGATGGGGCCGAAGCGCGTGGCACCGACGAAGCCTGTGGTGCTGGTTCCAACACCCTCGATCGATTTCGATCGAAAGCTGGTCTCCTCTACGTATACGCCGGGCGCTAGATATTCTGGCATATGCTTTCACTCCGTTGCTGACCTTAACTGGGCAAAATACGCAATCGTGAGTTGCGCAAATTAGGCTGTGCTGCCGGTGTTCGCAGCGTAAAGGGCACCTCGTAGGCGAGTTGCACCTCGTAATCCTCTGGAGTATTGGGGATCGTTAGAGTCTCCGTCGGCGCATCGTATTGCGTGGCGATGCGGGCACGTGGTTGGCTCAGTATCGCCGTGTAATTTGGGATGCGCTCGTTCGCGTCGAGTTTGATGCTCGGCGGCAGTTCATTCGCGCTTTGGGCGCTCGGGTCGTAGTACACTTCCAGTTGAAGTGTGAAGGTTCGCGCGGAAAGCGGAATCTTCGTCGCATCGTCTTCGATCGCCGGGTACGGCAAGGGCAGGTTCAGCAGGCCATTTTGATCGGTGAGGCCGTAATACGTCACGGGGACGCGCACCGCGACGAGTCCGCCGTTGTTCCCACCACCGTTCGACGGTGACAGGCGCAACTCTTCGCTAATGACCCGTACCAGCGCAAACTTCGCCGGGGGCGGGTTCTCGGCAGCCTCGCCGACAACCAATTGCCCGTGTATGACTGCCATGCCCTCGGGGGTGGGCCGCGCAGGTGCCGCAAACAAATGGACACCCATTTCGGCTTGTAAGCCATCTGGCAGAAGGGCCGGTGTACCTGTGAATACCCCATGGTGAGGAATCATCACCGTAAACGCGGCTGGCACAAATCGTCCACGGGGGTCAGTAACGGTGATGACAGCTTGCTTCGGCGGTAGGGCATGTTCTTGTTGGGCGTCGCTGGTATTTTCGGCGGGGTGCAGGCCGAGGAACACGTAGGTGCCGCTCTGCCCCAGCCGACCCGTAATCTGCCGACCGACCAGGTCGTTGCTCGCGTTGACCCGCTGCCCGGTGACGATCAACCCATCGGCTGGGCGCTGCATCACCGCATCCCAAAGGCGCATCCCAAACGCTGTGTAAAGGTGCCTGCGCTCGATGATAATATGGGACGGTAGATTACTCGCCATTGTTGCCATCCGTCATGCGTGCCATATCGAACACGCGCGATTGTGCCTCACCTAGGCCGGGTTGCGTGCGCCGCGAACTCACCAATACAGCCCGCGCCATGTACGGAACACTGATCTGGTAGGCTTTTTGGCCATCGCTCAGTCGTTCCCAAAGCGTAAGCAGGTCTTCCAACGTGACTTCATCGATGACGAGGTCGACCGCCTCATTCGATGAAAAGCAGTCGGCATGTTTGATGTTGAGGACGCTTGCGGGTAGGGTCGGGTAGTCTTCGAGGGTGCGCATCATCCAGCCGGCGAGAATGTTCTGCGTTTCGACGGAGCTACTCCAAGCGGTAAGGAGCAGGTGTAAATCCAGGGGTAGTTGCGTTCGCTGGCGGCCTTCAGGCGTCAGGCGGCCCGGCGGGGTGCGATGCGACAGATTCGGCAGCACCCGGTACAAGAAGATCGTGACACCGTGTGTGACATCGGGGCTGGCAAATTTTGTGGCGTTGTAGATGCTGAAGGTAATGTCGATGTTCCCAAGGTTAAGCAATTGCTTATCGACCGCCATTGCGTTTTCCAATACGGAACGGATACCCTCGCAAACTGCGGCAACTGCTCTTTCATCAGCCATCGCGAATCAGCCTAATTCTCTACAACTCGCACTTTAT
>CAYSVE010000463.1:0-5090 GCA_964434365.1 uncultured Anaerolineaceae bacterium
AGCACCGACGCGATTTCATCGGCATCGTGGTGGCACGCCGACGGGACGAAGCGGTCGCCCCACGGGTAGCTGAGGCCGCTATCGCCTTGCGCGGCGCGCTGCCATTGGGCCTCGGTGGGCAGGGCACATTCGATGCCTGTGCGGTAACTCAACCATCGGCAAAAGGCCGTCGCCTCGTACCAGTTGACGCCCGTCACGGGGAGGGGGTCGCCCTCGGCCACGGTGGCGGAACGACCCTTGCGCATGTGGGCGCGGGTGTCATCGGTCCACCACTCGGTGTTGTGGTAGCCGTCGGCTTCACCGACGAAGGCGGCAAACTGGGCTTCGGTAATTGGGCACTGCGTGACGAAAAACGCGGCCACGGCCACCCGCCCGCCCTGTGTACCGGCGGGGTACATGTGACGCACATCGCCCAAAATGACCTCACCGGCGGGCACCTGAACCCACGCTAACGGCTCGCCGAAAAGGTCTTCGGCGGTGGGGGCGGTGTCGGCTGGCTTCGGCTGAGGTGATGGTGCCTCGACGGCAGGCGCATCGGCGGATGGCGTATTGCTGAGTTCCCGTGTAAGCTCCTGCGAAAGCCGCGCGAAGGCCGTTTCGTACTCCAGGCTGTGGAAATCGATGTACTGGATGCGATTCAGTTGAAAGTGAATCTTGGCGGGCTGCACCAAAATCGGAAACACGGGCTTTTTGTTATCGAGGAAGTATTGCCACTCGTCCTCTACGTTGGTGGAGGCCATCGCCTCTGGCGTGATGAGCACGATGAGCACCTCGCAGGCAATCAGGCCCTCCTGGATCGCCGTGCTCCACTTTTTGCCGGATGGTATACTCTCGACATCGAGCCAGGTGCCATAGCCCTGCGCCCGCAGCGAATTACTGAGCTTGCGTGCGAACGGTTCGTACTTCCGCGCATAACTAATGAAAATTTCGGTCATCGTTGCCTCTACAACACCGGAGCCATCCATCGGGAGGACTACATGCTAACCGTCATCACCGATGGGCCCCACATGAACGCGTGTGGCGTGGTTGTCACACAGGTTGGAACCACAATTATAGTGGATTTTACAGTTTGCCCAAAATCGAGCGTGCACCTGGCGTGGTTTTACTTTCGGGTGGACGTGGCGGACGCGAAAGCCGACACGCTCCGCTTCGAACTGCGCCACCTCGATAGCCTGTTCCCGGTAGGGGGGGTGCGGCCTGTTGCGCGCGTCGACGACGGCACGTGGGCGCGCATCGAGGGCGTTTCCATCGTAGACGATGCGGATTATCAACGGCGTGCGGTGTGGGAGCTGCCCATGCCGCAAAAATCGGTCGATGTCGCGCTGGATTTCCCCTACACCCACAACGACCTCGATGAACTCCTCGCGCGAACGGGCACCTACTGGAAAACCGATGCCATCGGCACCAGCCACGGCGGCAACCCGCTGGTTCGGCTGAGCAACTTCTACAGCCGCCCCGGTGCCGATTTCCCCGGGATTTACGTGCTTGGCCGGCAGCACGGCGGCGAACACCCGGCCTCGTGGGTGCTGCACGGCTTCCTCCGCGACATTGCGGTAAGCGAAGTCAGCCGGGCGTTGGTGTGGGCCGTGCCCTTCGCCGACCTCGACGGCGCATTGCACGGTGACCACGGCAAGTTCAACCTGAACGTGGACCTCAACCGGACATGGTACCCGCTACCGAAGGGGTTCGCCTCGCGGCACGAAACAGTCGTGTATCAGCGAGATATTGCCCGGTGGGCGGGCGTGTGCCGCCCGGCTTTCGCGCTCGATTTTCACGCGCCGTCGCTGGTTCACAGGCCGTACGTGACGGTTTATGTGCCGGAGGACATGCGCGCCGATTACCTCGCACTCGCTGCCCTCATGGAGGCGTTAAACGCGGCCTGCCCAACACCAATCGAATTGGCAGTGATCAACCCAACGCTGGATGGCATCGAGGGGACGTTTAGCCATTACAGCTGGGGGCATCTGCGGATTCCGGCGCTGGTGATCGAAGTACCGTATGGTGAGTTGGCCGGTTTTGCAGCAACTCGCAGCGATTACGAGGCCGCTGGCGCAGGGCTTGCCAGGGGACTGCTGCGAACCCTCAGCGGCGTGTCAGGTCACATCGAGTAGGCGCGCGACATGCGGCCACATTTTGTCGAGGCTGTTGTTCATGGTATGGTCGTCATCGAAGACGATGATGCGTACCTGGGGGAACTTGTTCGCGACCGCGAGGCTGATTTTGTAATCGGTGTTCATTTCCGCGAGCGAGTGGAAAATCAACGTGGGCACACCGATGTCGATTTTTTCCAGGGTGAAGGCGGCCAACTCCTCCGCGAGCGCGTAGTTCACGTTGATGACTTCCTTGTAGGCATGATGAAAAAACGGGCGTTCGCCGGTCTCGCGCCAGTCGGCAAGCGAGTCGTGGAAGCTATCGCCGCCGCGCGCCGCGAAGAAATCGAGCGTGGGGCTGATGAGCACGAGCCGAGACACGCGCGTCTCCCGCTTCGCCACCTCGACGGCAGGCACCGCCGACATGCTCGACCCGATGATGGTCACATCGTCGGCGTCGTCCAGGGCATCGATGGTGGCCTGCGCCTGCCCTATCATCGCCGCGATGCTGAGGCGGGCGAAGCTGGGCACGTTCATATCGGGGGCGTGGAGTGTCGCTTTACCGGCCAATTTGCCGCGGAAGTAGGTCACCTTTTGAGTCGAGGGGGAGGAGGCAAACCCGTGCAGGTACAAAACGTGCTTCATGCTGAACGTTAATCCGCGCTCGCCGATGACTGCTGGTGAACCCTCGCCTGGAGCGACTCCAGGAACGTGTGTAGCCGCACCACAAGCGCGTGCATATCGCCGGGCATTTCACCGTCGCGCAGCCACGCCGCGATTTGCTCCAGGTCGGCGGCGGCCTCATCCCCGTGCAGTATCGCCGATTCGAGCGCGAAAATCAGGACATCGTAGGCGTCGATGGACAAGCCAATTTGCAAAAAGGCCGCACGAATCGCGCTGAGGTACAGTTTGCGGATGTAGTACAGCGTGCGCGGATGCGGCGCGCCAAGCCTGGGTGCATCGGTGAGCAGCAAGCGGGCCGAGATCAGTTGATAATCGAGGTCGACGGCGATTTGCGACCGAAGAATCGCCGGGTCGGCGGGGGGCCATCGCCTGCGGATGTCATCACCGTAGAGTAAGCGCCCCTCCTGCAAAATGCGCGCCCGCACGATGAGATTCCGTGGTGGGGTATCGGCGGGCTTGTGGATGTGCGGGCTTATCTCTGCCAGTTTGTCGACGTATCCACGGAACACCTCGGCCAACGCCAACGCATCGACATCCCCCGCGAAGATCATCAGGTCGATGTCGGAGTAGCCATCGAGGTACGCACCGGTCACCGCACTGCCGATAACATAGACGGCGCGCACGCCCTCGGGTTTGTCGTTGGCGAGCGTTGTTTGAATTGCCCGCAGATATTTTTGGGTATCGGTCATCGTGTGCCTATCACCTTCGATTATCCCCATTCTACACGAATGCTTAGCGGCTTGCTGTTTGCGCAGGCGATGGCATCGGCTATGCTATGGCTTGCTGACCAACGAAAATCAACAGGAGTAATTTATGCGCGCACTCGATGTCTTCAGGGCACGCCACGAATTCGCCCGTGAAATTTTCTACGATGACTTGTTCGACGACCACACCGAGGAACAACTGCGAACCCCACAGCACCCCACTATGAACAGCCTCATCTGGTTGGTGTGGCACATCGCCCGCGTGGAGGACACCGGGGTGACGCGCTTCGTCACCCGCGAGGAGCAGGTACTCGCAAGTGGCAACTGGAACGAAAAGCTGGGGCTGGATGTCCAGCACAACGGCTTCGGCGCCCTGCGGGAGGAGATGGTCGAAATTAGCAACACCGTGGATATGGACGGCGTGCGCGCGTACTGGCAGGCCGTCATCGACTACACGATGGACGCACTCCCCCGCCTTGCGCCGGAGGCACTCGATGAAGTGCTCAGCCCGGAAGAGGTGCGCGAGGTCATCGCAGTCGAGGGGGTAGGGCACCCACGGGCCATCGAGGCGGGAATCGAGGTGTACACGGGCTGGACACGGCTCGAAGCGCTGTATCACTTCAGCACGACGCACTACTACTGGCACGGCGGCGAGGTCCGCACCATCGAGGGGTTGATGCGCGGGGGTGCGTAGCGCTACGTTTTGCGACCAACGATGAATTCGTAGCTGTACCACGCCGCAAAGCGCCGCCGCATCTCGATTTCCGTGGCCGTCATGGCGACGACGCTAAGGGCGGCCTCATCCTCGGCGTACTTTTCGCGAAGCGCAGGCAGCTAGTTCGCGAGGGGCGTATAGTAGTCATCCCACCACGCGGCGTCGGGCAGGCTGAAATGCTCGACGACGGTGTAGCCCGCCGCGTGCACGTCCGCCAAACGCTTTTCGACCGTGGTCATCGGCGGGTACTCGGCATTCCAGAACGTGACGGCCTCCTCCGGCGGGTTCGGCTTGAGCCATACCAACTCGGTCGCGGCGAGGTAGCCGCCGGGCCGCAACAACGGACGCCATGCGGCCATCGCCTCGGCGAAGCCCATGATGTACGCCGCCCCCTCCGACCAGATGAGGTCGAACGTATTCCGCTCGAAGGGCAGGTCGTTCATATCGGCAACAAGTGGCAACACCCGCTTTTCGAGGCCCGCCGCAGCGGCATTTGCGGTCAACTGATGCAGGTACGCCGGCACCCTATCCACACCTAGGACGGGGCCGGTCGTTTCGGCGGCCAGCGTCATCGTTTGCAAGCCCGGCCCGCACCCCACATCGAGCACAGCCGGTTCGGTGGTCAGGCCTTCGCAGGCCGCGAGCGCGCGGCGCGTGTGTTCGGCGGCACCCGGCCCCTGCCGAGGCAACCCGCTCTGGACATCGAGGAAGATTTGCCACAGGCGCGCGTCGTCGGTCATCGTCGTTTCATCCTCATCAGGCACTATTCGGGTGCGAAGTCGATAATCACATTCCCGGCTTTCTGGCCGGTTTCCACGTAACGGTGCGCTTCATCGACGGCTTCCAGCGAATAGCGCCGGTCGATGATAACCCGCAACACCCCCTCCGCGATAAGCT
>CAYSVE010000464.1:0-5086 GCA_964434365.1 uncultured Anaerolineaceae bacterium
ATCTGTGATAAAGTGAATCGGTTGTTCGGCGGTACGCAGGTGACCAATAACTTCGTCGTTGAGCGCAGTCAATTCATCGATGGTGAATACGCCGCTAGTCTTCACAGTTAGGATGCGATTGGTCGTATGCCATTGGACACTATAAGGCATAGAACCCCCTATTCTTTATCGTAAATCAAGTGTATTTTACGTCATGTTCAATGATTTTCCAGTAGAGAAGTTTATGAATATGAGATTTCGATGATGCAGTATAAATCATGATCTTACACCACACAATCGGGAGCACCTCATGACAATCCACTGGTCCGCCGGGCTACACCACGACGGCTCTGTACGCTACGTATCGAACCCGTTACCGGCCTACGGCGAAACCGTGACGCTATGGCTGCGCGTGCCCAACGATGCGCCCGTCTCCGCTGTGTTTTTGCGTACCATCCCCGATGGCGAAGAACACTACCAGGCGATGACCGTGCAGCATCAAACGCCTGGGGTGTTGTGGTACGCCACCGACCTGAAGATGAACATGCCCGTAGAGCCATATCGCTTTAAGGTGATGAGCGACGAGGGCGCGTATGTTTTCAATGCGCTGGGTGCCCACCGCGCCGATGTGCCCGACCTGCACGACTTCAAGCTACTCGCAGGCTTTCAATCGCCGACGTGGGCGGTGGAATCGGTGTTTTACCAAATTTTCCCAGACCGCTTTTACAACGCCGACCCGTCGACGGATGTGCCCGAAGGCCAACCCGTTCAGGAGCCGGTCGGGGTTTTCCATACCCGGCGCATGGCCTGGTCCGACGAGCCGCTGTCGTACGATGAGGCGGGCAACGTGGACTTCTTCAACGGCGACCTGCCGGGCATCGTCGCGAAGCTACCCTACCTGCAAGACCTCGGCGTAAACGCGCTCTACCTCAACCCGAATTTCACCAGCCCGAGCAATCATCGCAACAACACGAAAGACTTCCACGAGGTGGACCCACACCTCGGCGGCAACGACGCGCTGATTGCCCTACGCAACGCAACCGACGCGATCGGGATGCGCATCGTACTTGATGTGACGCCGAACCACTGCGGTGACCAGAATCCGTGGTTTGTGGCGGCACAGGCCGATGAGACCGCACCGTCCGCAGACTATTTTGTGTTCCACGAGCACCCCCACAACTACGAAAGCTGGATGGGCGTGCGCACGTTGCCGAAGCTCGACTATCGCAGCGAGGCGCTTCGTGAGGCAATGTACCGCGCGGACGATAGTGTGCTGCGGTACTGGCTGCAACCCCCCTATCGCATCGATGGCTGGCGGCTCGATGTCGCGAACATGACGGCCCGCCTGCGCGAAAATCAACTCGCGCGTGCGGTTTTCCCCGAAATGCGCGAGGCCGTCAAAGGCGAAAACCCCCAGGCGTACTTTTTCGGTGAGTACTTCTACGACGCGACGATCGACTTGCAGGGCGAGGCCTTCGACGCGGCGATGAACTACGCCGGGTTCAATATTCCAATGTGGCGGTGGCTCGGTGGCGGCGATGTGGACGCGTGGAACCATCGCCCGCACGCAGACACGCTTCCACTACCCGCTGAGCACACCGCCGCGCAGATGAACGCGTTCCGCGCAACGGTACCGTGGTCGGTGGCGCAGTTGCAGTTCAACCAGCTAGGCAGCCACGACACACCGCGCATCCTCGATGTGTGCGGCGGCGACAAGCGGCTCGCCAAACTGGGCGCGGTGGTGCTGATGACGTATCTCGGCGTGCCCTGCATCTACTATGGCGATGAGGTGGGCCTCGACGGCGGGCGCGACCCGTTCAACCGTAAGCCGATGCCCTGGGACGACCCCGCCCGCTGGGACGACGGCCTGCACGCGTTCTACCGGCAGTTGGTCACGCTCCGCCGCGAAAATGCCACCCTCCAGCATGGCGGGCTGCAAATGCTGCATGCTGAGGGCGGGCTGCTCAGCTTTCAACGAGAGACCGCCGACGAGCGTATCGTTGTGGTGGGCTGGCGTGGGCCGGGCACATTCCAGGGTGTAGTGCCAGTCGCGCACAGCGGTATCGCCGACGGGACCGAGTTGCGCGACTTGTTGAGCGAGCGCACACTCAGCGTCGAAAACGGTGAGATCAAGGTGGGGCCGCTCGATGTGGGGGATGCGCTGGTGTTGTCGGCGGGGGTATAGTGCCCCAAATCGCCCAGCGCCATGCGTTAGCTTTCGTCGATGACGGTCGCATCGAAGTGCTTGAAGGCCGGGGGCCTGGCGAGGAGCGGCATTAGCTCGCCCTCGATGCGCGCAACGACCGGCGACCGGTGATACGCTTCGAAGTAAGTGCGCGCGGGTGTCGAACTCGATGTAGATGAAGTACGCGGTGTCGGTGTGGGCATCGCGGAACCAATCGTAGCGGAGGCACCCCGGCAGCGCTAACGCATCGGCTGCGATGGTCTGTAGCACGTGCTCGAATTCGGCTGTGGTGTGATCTTGGGCAATTGCAGTGACGCTGGCGACAATCATCTAGCTCTCCTTGAACAAACGCTGAGCACACCATATGCTGAGACCGTAAGCCAAACAAGTACGCACTTTTTTGTCAGTACCAGGCACGAGGTAACGCGAAGCAATGGAAACCGAAGGCAAGCCCACACAATTGGTAGATGACGCACTGGCCGTCATCGCCGGAAAGTGGAAAATCGCCATCATCTGGCACCTCATCGACGAGGACCGGCGCTTCGGCGAACTCCGGCGGTCGATACCGGGCGTCACCGAGAAAGTACTTACGCGCCAACTACGCGAGCTGGAGACCGACGGCATTATCGCGCGGACGGACTACGGCACGGTGCCGCCGAAGGTGGTTTACTGCCTCACGCCCAAGGGGCGGCGCTTGCTACCCGTGCTGGACAGGCTGTGCGAGTGGGGGCACATTCATCGCGACGACGCGTAAAAATATGATTAAAAGCCTCTCTCGTCGTAAGGCTGGGCGGTCGATAAGCCTTTTTTAGGCGCTAGCCACATACCATGACGTTCGTTGATGTCAACCAGGCATCACAGCAAATCGATGAAGAGAGTAAGAGAGAAACCACAACATGGTACGCAAGGCAATCATCACCCTATTCGCAGTGACCCTGGCCTTCGCCACACAAGCCGCAACGCCCGCCGCTGCCCAGGACTGCAACCCGCAACTGGACATGGTTCTCACGAGCCAATTCTCCACCAACGATTCGGTCGAGTACGGCATCACCCTGCCAGAGAACCACACCTGCGGCGACAACATCGGCGTGCTCGTCTGGCTGCGCGTCATCACCCGCCCCGATGTAAACGCTGAGTGGTCCGCGCCAGTCGTGTTGGACTTCAAAAACATTTCGCCAGAAGAACTGCCGCTATACGCGCTGTATGGCCCGTATCAGTTCGACAACATCGTCAACATCGAAGCCGCGACCGACGGCCTGTGGAGCAAGTTCCAACTGGAATTCGTGATCTTCAACCACGACACCGGCACCGACACGAGCTACGTCCTCGGCTGGATGGACGGCCCGAACAACACCGGTACGCTTAACCCGGCCATGGGCGGCAATGGCGGCTTCACCGTGCAGCCGAGCAACGGTGGTAGCCGTGGAACACTGCAAGGGGCGGGCAGCCTGCGCGGCAACTAGCCCCGACTCACCTAAAACGCTACACCCGATGCGCAACAGGGCGGGGCCAATTGGTCTCGCCCTGTTTTTTGTTGTGGGGCGGCAATCGGGGCGCTACCCGCAAGCCCCGAGGATCGCGCGGCTCACCGATACATTCGTCATCATCGAGTGGCGCATGGCCGCGTCTTCGATGCTTTCCAGCTTCATTTCGAGGATGTCGCGCGCCTGCTGCATATAGACATAGCCCTGTTCGTGGCGGCCTACCGCATCGAGCACGAGCGCGTGGTTCAGCAGTACCTCTTCCTTGCGAACCGCCGGGAGGGTATCGAATGCGTTCTGAAACTCGATGAGACGCCAGCTAAGTTCGAGCGCGGCGTTTTGTGCGTTCAGCGCGGCAGCGGCCCGGCTCCGATTCAACAGCGCGTAGGCGACACTCCGGTTCCAGCCAGTGCGGCGGGCCAGGTCTTCGATGCGGGCGGCCAGCGCAGCAGCGGCGGGCACGTCTTCGGCGAGCAGGGCTTCGGCGTAGTAGTTGCCGACGAGTGTCATCAGCCAGGCAAGGCCGGTTTTCGCGGTTTCGTTCCACACCGGTTCGAGGATTTCCAGCGCATCGGCAGGACGCCCCCACTCGACGTACAGCTTGCCGATTTGCGACACATTGTACAGGTCCCAGGCGTTCATCTCGGCGGGGTTGTCCGTAGAAACCGCCCCACGGAGTATCGCCTCCGCCTCTTCGAACAGACCCATACTGGTGTAAGGCTGCACGCGGTAGCACTCTGGTGCGAGCTGGGTGCCGCGCAAATTTTCGCAGCTTGCTTCCATCCACGCGCGGCCCGCTTCGAAGTCGCCCAGGTCGTAGAGAATGATGCCGATGCGGCCCTTGAGGTCGTGCCAACTGCGGTCGTAGATGGTGCGCCATGTCTCGTCGAGGGTGTCGCGAACCTCGTTTTCGTAGAGGGCGTGTGCGTTGAGCATGGCGTTTTTGGCGGTGGTGAGGTTCTGCCCTGCGACGAAAAAGCCAAGGTCGACCCCGCAGAGATAACGCGCGAGGGGGTCACCGCAGGCTTCGGCGAGGGCCTGCGCCACACGCAATGCTTCGAGGCCCGCGCGCAGCCCGTCGGTGATGATGGCTAGCACGCCGGTGAGGTGCTGCGCGCGCGCCTGTTGTACCGGCGTCGCGGCGATTTCGCGCGCCTCGGCAGCGAGTTGCGTGAGGTATGCGCGCTGTTCGGCATCGGGCCGCACGGGCATGGCGGTGTTCAGCATCAGGTAAAACGCGAGCGACTCGAACCGGTCGCCGTCTCGATCTTCGAGCGCGCCTGCGGAAAGGTCGTGCGCCCGTGCGTAGCGCTCTGCTGCGAATGCGGCCTGTGCATCCTGGAGTGTGGTCATCGTGTAATGCCCCCCTTAATTTCGACTTGGCTCCAATATACGCCTACCCACCTGAGAATACCTAGCAAACGGTAGTAAAGATACTATT
>CAYSVE010000465.1:0-5082 GCA_964434365.1 uncultured Anaerolineaceae bacterium
AGCGCAACCTGCGCGACGACATCCCCGTGATTGAATCCGACATCGACATCAACGACCCGGCTTTCTCCGATCTCGTTGCCAACGCTCTGCTGGACATGCTGAAGGGATAACGATGAGCTTTACACGTGAAGAAATTCTGAAGCGGCTCCATGACCAATTGGAGAGCGGTAAACCCATCATCGGGACAGGTGCGGGCACCGGCATCTCGGCGAAGTTTGAAGAAGTTGGCGGGTCGGACCTGATTATCATCTACAACTCCGGTCGCTACCGTATGGCCGGGCGTGGCTCGCTCGCGGGCTTGCTCGCCTACGGAGACGCGAACGAGATTGTCATGGACATGGGGCGGGAAGTACTGCCTGTTGTAAAGAATACGCCCGTCCTCGCAGGGGTAAACGGCACCGACCCATTTCGCCTGATACCCGTCTTTTTGAAGGAGGTTCAACAGGCCGGTTTCTCCGGGGTACAGAACTTCCCTACGATGGGCCTGTTCGACGGCAACATTCGTCTGAACTTTGAGGCAACGGGTATGGGCTACGATAAAGAAGTGGACATGATCGCCGCCGCGCATCGGCTTGGGCTCTTCACGTCCCCATACGTCTTTAACCCAGACGAAGCACGTGCGATGGTCAATGCGGGCGGTGACCTAATCGTTGCGCATATGGGCCTGACCACTGCCGGCACGATTGGCGCTTCTATCGCGATGACCTTGGACGAAGCAGTCGATGTCACGATGGCGATTGCCGAGGCGGTGTGGTCAATCGACCCGAATCGCCTGGTGATTTGTCATGGTGGCCCATACGATGAACCCGAAAACGTGGGGCAGGCGCTCCAGAAGATGCCAGGCATTGCAGGCTTCTATGGAGCATCTAGCGCCGAACGACTGCCAACCGAACGTGCCATCACCAGCCAGATTAACTTGTTTAAAGCTCTGCCATTGGGGCAGAATTAAATTGAACTCTTAAGGAGAGTGACCCGTTATGAAGATTTGTATGCACAACTGGATGCGCCCGGAACCCATCGAAGTCACCATCAAGCGCCTGTCCGACCTCGGCTACGATGGTATTCAGATTATGGGTGAGCCACGCAAGTACGATGTTAAAGAGGTGAATGAGCTGCTCAAAAAGTACAACATCGAGTGCATGGGCGCGGTCAGCATCATGCTTGCCGGGCGCGACCTGATTCATGGTGACCCGTACTACCGCGAAATGTCGATACAGTACTGCAAGGAAATCGTCGACATGATCGAGGCCCTGGGCGGCACCGTGCTGACACTCGTACCGAGTGAGGTCGGCAAGATTGTCGCCATGGCTGACCCCGAGACCGAATGGCAGTGGGCGGTAGAGGGTGTACAGCAAATTGCTGAGCATGCGAAGGGCAAAGGCGTGACCATCGGCCTGGAGCCATTAAACCGCTTCGAGACCAATTTCCTCAACCGCCACGACCAGGCACTCAAGTTGATGGAAGATGTCGGTTATGACAACGTAGGTGTGACGCTGGATGCCTTCCACATCAACATCGAAGAGGCTGACCCGCTACAAGCCGTTCGCGACACTGCCGCGCACCTCGTAGACTTCCACGTGGCCGACAACAATCGTCGTGCGCCCGGCGAAGGCAACTGGGACTGGACTGAACTGATCTCTAGGCTGATGGATGCTGGCTAGGACGGGTAACTCACCAGTGAATACGTCGTTCCCTTCGACCGCTCGCCGCTGGGTGAAAAGGACTAAGATGCAGGCACAGAAGCCACCGAAGCCGAACTGAAATTCATCCGCGACCATGGTAGTGACCTCATGAGCGATGCGCAATATTCTCGCCATGTCGAAAACACGATCAAGCATCTGCGGGCCTGTGGCGCGTAAAAAACCATAGAACTAAATCGAGGGCGTGCAGTATTCTGCACGCCCCACTTTTTACCCGCAAAATTATTTTTCACCAGGAACAATTTTGACTACGATACTCATCATAGGAACCCTCGACACCAAAGGGCCAGAAACCGCCTATCTACGGGACAAAATACGGGCACTTGGGTGTGACACCGTCGTGCTGGATTCTGGCATACTGGGGCAACCTGTCGGCCTCGAGGCAGACATTACCCGTGAAACCGTTGCCGAAGCTGCGGGTTCACACATCGACACCCTGCGCAATGTGGGCACGCGCGGCCAAGCGATCGAGGAAATGCTCAAGGGCGTGCGTAAGCTATCGCTGGAGCTATTCGAGCAAGAGAAGATCCACGGTGTTACCTCGTTGGGCGGTGCTGAGGGGGCCGTCCTGGCGGCTTCTGCCATGAAGATGCTGCCCGTCGGATTCCCAAAACTGATCGTCTCGCCGTTAGCCTCAGGGCATCGTAAGTTTGCACCCTTCGTCGGCACAAAAGATGTCATGGTGATGCACTCCGTCGTCGATATTCTTGGCCTCAACCCCGTCAGCCGCAAAGTATTCGATAGCGCCGCAGGGGCCATCGTTGGCATGGCAACAGCCTATGCTCTGGCCGAGCGCAATAGCGAAACCACGTCTAAGTCTATTGCTGCAACCATGCTAGGGAATACCACCCGCCCACTAATGCACATCAAGCCCAACATCGAAGCGCTGGGCTATGACTTTGTGATCTTCCATGCAAACGGCGTCGGTGGGCCAGCAATGGAAGAACTGATTGCGCAGAACTATTTCTCCGGTATTCTCGACTACACACTCAGCGAGGTTGCCGGATACATTGCCGGGGGTTTCCACGATGGCGGTGTCGACCGTTTAGACGCCGCTGCCGACAAAGGCATACCGCAGGTGATTGTGCCGGGGTGCCTCGATTTTGTCGTGTTTGGGGCCAAACACGAGGTGCCAGAGCAGTATGCTGGACGCCCCACCTACTACCATAATCCAGAGTTTACGCTTGTTCGCCTTACCGCAGAAGAACAGATACAGGCGGCAGAATTCGTTGTCGAAAAAGTCAACCGGTCGGCGGGTAAGGTGTCGGTTGTGGTGCCCCTGGGCGGTGGCTCGGTGATGGACATTGATGGTGGCTCGTTTTGGGAACCGGGCATCAACGAGCGTGTATGGAATGTCTTCCGCAGCGGCCTTAACAACAATGTCGCCTATCATGAGGTAGATAAACACATCAACGACAACGACTTCGCAGAGCAGGTAGCGCAGGAACTCTTGCGGATCATTCCGTCATGATTTTTGAGGAACGTTGTGGTTAAAAAATATCTACTCGGCAGCGACATCGGCTCAAGTAGCTGTAAGACGCTACTTGCCGACACAGAAGGACATGTGATTGCACGTGCCACAGCCCCCTACCCGCTTCACCACCCACATCCCGATTGGTCAGAGTATGACCCAGACGATTGGTATACAGCGTTTCGGGACTGTGTGCATCAGGTTCTTCGATCGTCGCAGATTAATGCAGCCGACATTCTTGCGATCTGCATCGTAGGCATCACGCACAATCCGGTTCTGCTGGACGCCAATGATGTCGTGTTGCGACCCTCGATCCACTTTAACGATCGTCGCAGCCTGCCCCAGTGTGAGGCGTTAGTGCACAAATGGGGCGACACGATTCTTCAGCAGGCCACCAATGCGATGGGGCCATTGTGGACGTATCCACAGCTGCTGTGGGTGAAACAACATGAGCCAGGGGTGTGGGCACGCGTAGCGCGGATCATCTTCCCAAAGGATTATGTTCGCGAGCGTATCACCGCGCCAAACCGCAAAAATGTGACCGATTGGATTGAGGCGACGGGTACCCTCTTTTTCGACCCCGAAGCTCGCCAGTGGATCGACACATTTCTGGCAGACCTTGACCTGACACCGGATCACTTCTCTCAGATGAACGCACCAGTGGACGTGGCCGGGACGGTTAGCGCGCGTGCGTCGGCAGACACTGGATTGCACCGCGGCACCACGGTTCTGGTGGGCACAACCGACACAGCCGCCGAAATGCTAGCCGCCGGGGCACATTCCCCTGGGAAAGGTACAGTTAAGCTGGCCAGCGTCGGGCGAATCGCCGTCATCACAGATCATGCGGTGCGGAACGAGCGTATCCTAAATTATCCGTTCTTCGAGTCGTTGTGGTATCCGGGGACGGCGACGAAATACGCGGCTGCTGCTTATCGCTGGCTCCATGAATCACTGTGGCGAGACATCTACCCCAACGACTACGCGACGATGGACGCCGCGGCTGAGGCGACACCGCTAGGCGCTGATGGCCTCATCTTTTTGCCGCATCTCATGGGACAGTTTGCGCCCTACTGGAACCCGAACCTGAGTGGGGCTTTCCTGGGGGTTAATCTGGCGCACCAAATCGGTCACTTTACGCGAGCCGTTTTGGAGGGCGTCGCGCTCAATATCCGTGAGGCATTTGAGGAATGCAATACCATTGGCCTGGATGCAGATGAAATTCTCTTGATCGGCAATGGGGCACGTAGCAACCTGTGGAGTCAGATTATCACCGATGTGTTGCGTCGACCGTTGAAAATCCCGAAGGAACGTGATGCGGCCTTTGGTGCGGTGCTTCTGGCCGGTATGCAAGCGGGGACGCTGCCCGATGCACTCAATGCGTTGCATCCGTATGTGCCGATTGAGCGCATCTGTAACCCACGCAACGAAGTCAGCGACCGGTACGATTCGTTGTACACCGTATATCGTGAGGCGAATGTCGCTATCTCGGAGGTGTCGGAAAAGCTAACTGCTTTTCGAAGTTAATCCCCCGCCTTGGTAATCTCCACAGCTGGGTCTTGTCGCAATGCTTGCTCAGAGCCTGCTGGTGCATAGATCACAATGAGATTTAGCGGGCCATCGCCCTTGTTGATCGTTGAGTGATACACGCCCTTCGGAATCCAGATGCAATCGCCAGGGGCAACCATCACCGGTTCTTGATCGTCCAACATTTGCTCGGCTTCGCCCGAGACCACATAAATGATCTCATCGGCATCAGGATGGTTGTGCCGCACATGTCCTTTGCCAGGTGCCAGTTTGACGGTCCCGAAGCTCATGGTTTTGCCTTCCGTCACACTCTCCTCGCAGAGCATGTGGATAATGCCCCAGTCAAACTCCAGCTTATCGACATCATTTTCGGTGGTAATGTAACAA
>CAYSVE010000466.1:0-5081 GCA_964434365.1 uncultured Anaerolineaceae bacterium
TTCATCCCGGTCATCGGCCTCTTCGATGATGTGGCAGTGCTGTACTACGGGCTAAGGGCCTTCGAGGAGATGGTGCCCGCGTACATCGTCGCCGAGCACCGTGCCACCCTCGGCTACCGCAAGTAGAGTCGCTGGCTCTGCACTTCGTCCATCGCGTCGATGGTATCTTGCAGGCCCGCCACTTCGTCCTGGATTTCCAGCCGAAGCCGCTGCGCACGCGCGCTGTCGACTTCCTTCGTGCCAAGCTGCGACATCTGCGCGTAAATAGTACCCAACGACGACAGCGTGCTTTCTAGCTGGATTTCCGCACGGCGGGCACTGTTGGTTGTCGCTTCGAGGTTCGCAAGCTGCTGCTCCAAAATCGCCAGCTTTCGCTCCAGGTCTTCCCGAATTACCGGGTCTTTTTCCAACTCGATGCGCTTGCGTGTGTTGGAGATCTCCTGGGGCACGGTACGCCGGTCGCGCTCGACGAGTTCGTTGCTCTCGAACATATCGATGTGCAGCGCAAGGTCGTACATGTGGCTAATCCAGTCGTCCACATCTTCGACTGTCTGCCGCAGGCTCACGCGCATCGCCCCGCTGTGCTGCCGCAGCAGTTGATACATGCTCCGTCGATACTCCATCGCATTCTTGAAGCGCTGGCGCGACACCCGATTTCTGATCTGCCCAACATCGTACTGGCGCTCGAAGGCCTTGGAGACGGCCTCGCGGTTGGCTTCCTCATCCGTCAGCGAGGCGGCGATCCACGCGGCCTCGGCGGCGGCCCCACCGATGAGCCAAAACCACGGCTGCCACCACACGAACGGGTCCTGCACGAACAGGTATAGCCCGGCGGTTAGCCCAATGGTGAACAAACTTTGCCAGCTCAACAGCGCGCGTTGGAGGACCGCACTGGTAGCGCGCTGGCGGATTCTGCCCTCAGTTTCTTTAGACATGGCTTCTCGCTTGCCCGGTTTGCGTCAATTAGTCGTACGCTATTATAGGGGTGTGGGTTGCAAACGAAAACGGGGCACTGGTGCAGTGCCCCGCTGTTTTCATCGCACGGTAGGCTTAGCTCTCACCACCGAGCAGCCGACGCCGACGCTCTTCGAGTTGGCGATCCACCTCGCCGCCAGATACAACATCGTCGATTTGGTCGCTGAGCGACTGGCTCGCGAGTTCCAGGCGGGCGTCTTCCTGGTCGATGCGGGCGCGAATTTGCTCTGCAACGCGGCTCACATCGTCGTCCCCGGCCTTGGCAACATCGTCCAGGCTCTTGATCGTCTTGAGGGTGGTCTTCTTGGCCTCGGCTAGTTCCATCAGCGCGCGCACCTGCTCGCGCTCGTTCTTCACAGCCGTCAACCGAGATTCCAGCTTCAAGCGCATGTTGAGCATCTGCTGGTATTGGGCTTCCTGCTGCTGCCACTGCTCGTAGTATTCCTGGGCAAGCTGCTGCTTGGTGTTCAATTCCGCTTGCGCAGCACCCGCGAGGTCATCTTTCCCCTTGATGATCAGGGTGTCGATGTCGCGGTCCAGCTTTTCGGCCTGGGTGGCCAGCTCTTCGTACTTCCGCTTAAGCGTGCGCACGGTGCCACCGACCGTGGCAGCCGAATCTTCCAGAGCGTCCAGATTACGCTCTACCTGGCGAATATACTCGTCCATCACCTTAACAGAGTTGGACTCCAGTGCGCGGTCTACGATACCGTGTAAGTTGGCACTGATGAGGGTGTTGATCTTCTCGAATAGCGAGGGGGATGACATGGGCGCTCCTAAACATTTCTGCTGTGGTTTCGCACGTTCCAGTATAGCACGAAGGGCGGGTTAGGGTTGCACGGGCACTTGCAGGCTAAAGGTGCTGCCTTCACCAACGGTGCTGCTCACTTCGGCACAGCCGCTATGCAACTTGGCAATGCCACGGACAATCGCCAGGCCGCTACCCGCGCCCTGGTCTTCATGCTGTTGCCGGTCGATCTGGTAGAAGGTTTGCCAAATCTTCGAATGTTCTTCGGCCACCATACCCCGGCCAAAGTCCTGAACCCAGAACCGCACTTCGTCACCCTCTATACGGCAACCAGCATGGATCGGTTTCCCGGGGTCGGAAAATTTGAAGGCATTATCGATAAGATGCGTGAGGGCGATGGTCAAAAACTCCTCATCCCCCACGAACTCTGGCAGGTCTGCGGCAATATCGAGTTCGACCGGGCGGTCGTCGGCATGATATTTGGCCGTCGCCGAAATCGCACGCTCGAATATCGGGCGCACATCCTCCACCGGGCGTTTGCGGAACTCGAAGGTATTGCGGGCCGTACCGGTTTCCAGTTCCACCAGCACGATAAAGTTCTCGATGAGGCGACGCAAACGTTCGGCACCACTTTGAACCCCCTGCAAAAAAGTCACCATATCGCTGGCACCGCTGTTATCGTCACTGCTAAAGTCATCGAGCATATCAGCATACGCGACGACGAACGTCAGCGGGGTACGAAACTCGTGGTTCAAAATAGTGAGGATGTTATCGCGAATGTTGGTAACTTCGCCAGCATGGACCTGGTTGAGTGTGCGATGCCGGTTGAGGCGGCTCTCGACGGCCACAAGGAGGTCTTCGGCGTTGAAGGGCTTCACGACATAGTCGTCGACGCCGAGCTTCTTGCCAAGCTGGATGTCCTGCTTCTCTCCCTTGGCAGTAAGGAAGATGAACGGAATCGTGAGGAAACGGTGGTTCTCGCGAATGCTCGTCAGGAACTCGATGCCGTCCATTTCCGGCATCATAATGTCGGAAACGATGAGGTCTGGCGGGGTGGTGTCGTTGTTGAGGACGTTCAAACCCTCCTCGCCATTTTCAGCGGTGACGACATCGTATTCGTCGAGTTCGAGAATATCGCGGATACCCGCCAGCAAATTCACATCGTCTTCAACGACCAGGATTTTTTCCCGCGACATAGTCACCCTTTGTGCGTCTATCCTTGATAAAACCTTGTGATATAAACTATCACACTTCCCAGGCCTTTCGTCAAGCGACTATTGGCTACGATAGATAGCCAAAATGTCCGCCAACAGCGCAAACCCGGTTTCCAAACGCCCCGCGCCGGGGCCAATGAGCGTCACTGTGCCAAGCAGGTCGGTATTGAAGGTAACAGCATTGGTTGCCCCACCTACATTCGCCAGTGGGTCCATCAATGGCAGGCGGGTAGGCCGTACACTGCCCCCATCGGGGCGCGCCTCGGCGATGAGCTTGTAGCGCTCACCGTCGGCCTTCGCGACTTCGACATCCCCCTGTGAGATGTTGGAAATACCCGTCACGGGCATCGCGCCGAGTTCCAGTTGTACCCCAAACACCGCCGATGCCAGAATCAACACTTTGCCCGCCGCATCCCAGCCATCGACATCGGCAGACGGGTCGGCCTCGGCGTAGCCTTTGTGCTGCGCCTCGATGAGCGCGTCGGCGTAGGCCATGCCCCCCTCCATACGCGTGAGGATGTAGTTCGTGGTGCCGTTGAGAATACCACGCACCGACTTGATGCGATTCCCTTGCAACGCCTCAATACCCAACCAAAGCGACGGCGTCCCCGCCATCACCGTTGCCTCGAAGCGCAGTTGCTTGCCCGCATCGGCGGCGGCGGCCTGCAAATTGGCATAGGCCAATGCGACCGGCCCCTTGTTCGCCAGCACAACATGCTTCCCGGTGGCAAAGGCCGTCGTGCAGTGGGTGATGGCAGGCATCCCGGTATCGAGGTTGGAGAAAGCCGCTTCGACAACCACATCGGCGTTACCCTCGCCGACGATGCGCATCGCATCCCAGCCACGCTGAAGGCCGTCTTCGTCTGGATATTTGTCCAGCGGGCCTACGCCGACGCTCAGCAGCCCTTGCAAGTCGAGGCCGTTGGGGTTTACCAGCGACCCACGGGAGTTCGTCGCTACGGCTACGATTTGCGGGTTAAAGCCGGGCGGGAAAAGCTCGGCATTGTCACGTAGAATTTGGGCAAAACCCTGCCCCACAACACCAAAACCGATCATCGCAATTTTCATCAGGAAGTCCTTTCCAATAAGTAGCGTGCGCGGTCCACGCCCATCCACAGCCCGGCGGCCCCATGAGGCGCAAACGTGTGGTTCGGCGGCAGGCCCGCGAGGAGTTCATCATCGTTGGCAATCGGCACTGCGACACGTCCACCCTGGGCGGTTTCCCAGGTTTCACCGAAATCGCTACGAGCGCGCCAAGCCGGGTCTTTGATGAGCAACAGGGTGGTCAGGTTATGCTCTACGGTGAAGACGTTCATCGCTGCGCCAGTGGGTTGAAGTATCGCCCGGCCATCGTCGAGCATCGCGAGCAAATCGCGTAACGCCGGGTGCTCGTAGACTTCGTCGAACGCCGCACCTTCTTCGGCCTCGGTCATCCCGAACACCTCTTCGAGGTACTCGCGGTACACCTGATGCCGCACATCCCACTCGCGCAGGTCGTAATCTGGCCCGGTCGCCTCGAACATGAAGGCGGGCAACACATGAAACGCCCCCGGTGCAACCGCTGCCCGCATCGACCGGCGCGCGAGCAACGCGCGATACGTTCCCGCATCGTTGTAAACCAGCAGCACACTTACGCCGAGGGCGGCGCTACGCCCACGTCCGTCGAGCAACTGCGCGGCGGGGTCCACGACCGCATCGAGGGCAGTTCGCATGGACAACGTCGCGGCAGAGAACTCGTTTTGCGCTTCCATCTCCTGGCCAAGCGCCTGGCACGTCGCCACGAAATCGAAGTAGGTGCCGAGCACCGTATAGACGCGCATCTGCGGTTCAGTTTCCAGCCGGTCGAGCGCAAACATCGCGCCGTTGTAGACCGTGCGCCCTTCGGCTTGCAGTGCGGCGACGTGGCCGTCGTTATAGGCGGCATAGGCATCGCGAGCGAGCGGGGTGCGGGGTGGCTCACCGGCCAGCAGGGTGTCGATGTCGGTTTGCTCTGGCGGCGAGTCGATACGCGCCACGGGATACGTGATTCCGGCGCGCTCCAATAGACGAACGCCGTGGGCGGCGTAGTGCTGCTTGAGGTAATCGAGTGGTTGCATGGGCGGGAGGATAGCATGGACTTAAGCGGCGTTGCAAGCAGCCATACTGCC
>CAYSVE010000467.1:0-5079 GCA_964434365.1 uncultured Anaerolineaceae bacterium
GGTTCGTCGGGATCGCCGGTGGCGTAGGTCTCCGTCGTGCCGGGAACGCGCCCGCCGGTCAGGCGCCACCAAGCGAGTTCGCCGACCGCGGCCGCCGGCACGTCGGCAAAGGCCCCGCATGCTGAAAGCAGCACCGCCGTTAACAGGTAAAGTGTGATATGCCCCGTACGTATCGCCAACGCCTTCGCCTCCCTGCCAAACAAGTAACCGCCACTCCTAGTGTAAAAACATCTGTCGCTTTGTGCGAGTTACAGTCTCAACTTGGCCTTGCCCTTTACGCCTTTTATGCCGCGTTCTGCGGTGATGTCGACAAGGCTGGTTTGATAGTTGTAGGTGTTGCCCTGCTTCTCGCGATGGATCACCTCGGCGATGCGCAGCAACTCGCTCACCACGTCTTGCGCGCTCATGCCAGTTTCTCGCCACAGGTAAAACGCCAGCGACCCCGGCATTGTGTTGATCTCGTTGAGGTAAATCTCGCCCTTCTCCGGCAACACCAGGAAGTCCATGCGGGCGGTGCCGCTACCGTTGATGGCCTGGAAGGCGTTCACCGACGTGACCTGTATCTGCTTGGTGAGTTCATCGCTTATCGGCGCGGGGATCGTCCGCTCGGCACCCTTCATGCCGCCGCTGCCCTGCATGTACTTCTCCTCGAACGTGAGGAAGTCATCATACGAGGTGGGCTGCTCCAACACCGAGGCGTACACATCGTAGCCGTGGCCCATCACCGCACAGTTGATTTCCACTGCATTGATCGCAGCCTTCTCGACAAGCACGCGGCTGTCCAGGTTCATCGCGATGTCGATGGCGGCGCGCAGGGCTTTCTCGTCGTTGGCGCGGGCGATGCCGATGCTGCTGCCGAGCGTCGCGGGCTTGACGAACAGCGGGTAGCTGAGGTGGACGGTGGCCTGCTGCATGACCTTGTCCGGGTTGTCTTCCCACTCGGTGCGGCTGAAGCTTACCGCGTCGATGACGGGGATGTTGTACTGCCGCAAAATGAGCTTCGTCATGATTTTGTCGTTGGCGATAGCTGAGGCCGCCACCTTACAGCCGACGTACGGCAGGTCGGCCAGTTCGAAGAGGCCCTGTAGCGTGCCGTCTTCGCCGTGGCTGCCGTGGATGGCCGGGAAGGCGTAATCGAGCAGTTGCACGCGGCTCTTGCTGAGGAAGCCGCTACCGGGGTTCACGATGAGGCCGCGCGTGGTAGTGCTCGGCGACAGCACGGCTTCGTGTGTGCCCATGAGGTCGGTCACGCGGCTGGTGTAGTTCTTCAGGTCCATCAGTGGCGCGCCGGTATACCAGCGTCCGTCGCGGTCGATATATACCGGAACCACATCGTATTGCGCGCGGTCGATGGCCTGCATCACCTGATGCCCGGTCACAATCGACACGTCGTGCTCTACACTGCGCCCACCGAAGAAGACGCCCACAATCGGTTTACGGTTTGCCATAAGTCTAATTCTCCAGTTCGGTCAGTACGTATCCGGCAGGTCGTTCAAAAAGAGGACGGTGTCTCCGGCCTGTAGGTTCGTTTGATACCACGCGATGGCCTCGGCCAGCGTTTCGACGGTTTGCACACGGTCCGGCGGGAAGTTCGTAGCCGCCAACCCCGCCGCGATGGGCCGCGTCTGTGCCTCGCCCACGAGGATCACATCGGTGGCGAAATTCGCGGCAATTTCGCCCAACTTCTGGTTTTCGGCGTCCATCAACGGGCCGAGTTCCACCATGCCGGGGGTAATCAGCAGGCGCTTGCCCTCGGTGTGCATCCCCAGCACCCGCAGCGAACTCACCGCGCCGACCGGGTTCGCGCTGTAGGCATCGTTGATGATGGTGAGGCCACCGGGTACCGATTGCCGCACGAGGCGGCTCTCGGCGGGCACGAGCGCGCGCACGCGCCGCGCTACCGTGTTCAGCGGAATGCCTGCGTTTGCGGCGACCGCTGTCGCCAGCAGGATGTTCGTCACGTTGTGTTCGCCATACAGCGCCGTTTCGAAGGCCTCACTGGCCCCGCTGTCGCCGTCCGTCACGGTGAAGCTGAGGCCGTCTAGGCTCTCCTCGATGTTCGACGCGATGAAGCGCGGCCCACCCTCCGGCACGGCCTCCGGCGAAAGTTGCCTGCTCACAGCGATGCGAGTCTGCGGGTGGGGGCGCTCGTACATATCACGGACGTAGGGGTTATCCCAGTTGAACACGCCCACACCATCGGGCGGCAGCGCCTTGATGAGTTCGTACTTGGCGATGGATGTGTTTTCCAGGCTACCGAAGCGCTCCAGGTGGGCTGGGCCAACCTCAGTAATGATGCCCACGCTCGGGTGGGTAAGGTCGCAAATTTCTGCGATTTCGCCGGGTACATATGCACCCATCTCACACACAAAATACTCGACCCCCAGCGTCATCTCCGTGTTGATGCTGAGCGTGACACCCATGAGGGTGTTGTAGCTCTTCGGTGTCGCGAGCGCCTGATAGCGCGCATTCAATATCTGCGCGACGTAGGTTTTGGTGCTCGTTTTTCCGTAACTCCCCGTGATGCCGACCACCGTCGGGTCGATTTGTTGCAGCTTGGTGCGAGCCTGCCGCACAAAACCCCGGCGGCGGGCTGCCTCGACGGGCGTCATGAGAATATTGCCGCCGATGAGCAGCGACGGCGCGAACATCACCGCGAGGAAGCCCACCCCGGTGATGACGTACGGGTTGCCGAGCAGTACCGCTGCGGTCATCAACACGGCGGTCACGGCAAAGGCCGCGCCGAGCATCCGCGTGGCGCGGGGCGTGCGCACGAAGGGCTTCTTCACCTCGGCGCGGCGGGGCGGCCACCCGGCGACCACGCCGGTAATGCCCAACATCACCACGGCCAGGACGTCGGTATCGGCAGCGAAAGCCGCCGCCACCATCCCCGCAAGAAAGGCCGCCGCGGGCCGGGTGGGCAGGTAGCGTGTTCGTTCATCGAACAGCCAGCGCAGGAACCGCGCGCTCATGTACTCCTCGATCTGGTAGTAGTGTGCCAGGCGGTAAATTCGCACGCAGGCCGCGCCCCACCAGATGAGGCCGAGAATCCAGAGTAGTGGTTGCATCAGCCGTTCTTGAAGAAGTAGTCGATCACACGAACGGCGTCCGGCAGGGCATCGAGGTAGCTGTAGTGCCCCGCCCCTGCGAAGACGACCAGCCCGGCGTCGGGGATGGTTTGCTCTAACAATGTTCCCTGGCTAACCGGGGTGGCGTCGTCGTTGGCCCCCCACAGCAGCAGCGATGGCCGACGCACACGAGCGGCGTAGGGCAACAGGTCCTCGCTTATCACATTGAGGAACGTTTCGCGCAGCGGCCCGGCGTTCTGGTAATCCTCACTGCCCACACGTGCGCGGTACTTTTCGCGCAGGGTGTTGATGGCCTCGCCGACTGGACCATTCGCCGGGAGCGCGCCCTCCACCGCGTGGAAGAGCGTCGCCGGTAAGCTGCGATACCACGGTACTTTGGGCCGCACGCCCGCGCTATCGATGAGTACGATTTTGTCGAAGCGGTGGGCGTGGTCGGCGCCGAGGATGAGCGAGAGGCGACCACCGAACGAGTGACCGATGAGGTGCGCGCGCTCGACCTGCACTGCGTCCATAAACGCGAGGACAAAGTTCGCGTAGTCAAATACGGTCCACGGGTTCGGCGGCAAGGCTGTATTGCCGAAACCGGGCAAATCGGGCGCGTAGATGGCAAAGTCCCTCGCGAGCTTTTCCGCGAGCGGCCACATGAGTTTTGCGCTGGCAGCCCACCCATGTAGCAGAATCACGGGCACACCCTCGCCTGCGGTCAGGTACGCCGTATCGATGTTGTTAACTGTGATGTGGGAAATCGGCGGCTCGCTCATGGTGCCTCTAGTGTGATTTTCGCGTCCAGGCCACGCAGCTTTTGGAGCACGCCGTCAAAGGTATAGTCAAAACCCTCGGCGTTGTCAATGACCGACTCGCCCTCGGCGACGAGGGCTGCGGTGAGTAACCCCAGGCCGGTACGCAGGTCGGGCGTGGGGATGTACGCACCGCGTAGGGGCGTAGGCCCGACGACAATCGCGCGGTGTGGGTCTGCAAGGATGATCTGCGCGCCCATGTCCTTGAGCGAGTCGACGAAAAGCAGGCGGTCCTTAAATAACGTCTCATGGATAAGCGATGTTCCCTGCGCCTGCGTCGCGATGACCGTCGCCACGCCCACAAGGTCCGAGGGGAAGCCGGGCCACGGGGCCGTCTCGATGGACGAGTCCACGTCTTCTTCGCGATTGGAGATGCTCAGGCGCTTGTGCCGGGTGATGAACACCCCGGCCTCGTCGACATCCATGCCAATGCCCATGCGCGCGTACACGCGTGCGATGCCGCGTAGGTCGGGCATGGCGGTTTCGTGTTCGGCGTGCGGGTCCTCGTAGCTGACGATTTGCGCGCGTCCGCCCGTCACCGCGACGAGAGCGGCGATGCTGGCCGTTTCGATGTGGTCCGGGCTGATGGTCACATCGGCCCCACTGAGTGTGGGCGCACCCTGCACGCGCAGCACATTGCCGCCCACACCATCGACCCAACTGCCCATTACACCCAGCAGTTGCGCAAGGTCGGCGATATGCGGCTCGCTAGCCGCGTTACGAATCGTCGTGTTGTCGCCGTGGCTTACTGCGAGCATCAGCCCGAGGGCCGTTGCCGTCACCGACGGGCGGTCGAGCACGATGTCCGCTTTGGCCCAATCTGCCGCACGAATTTCGACGGCCCCCTGAACGACCACCACATCGAGGCCGAGGTCGCGCATGGCATCCAGGTGAGTGCGGATGCGACTCAGCGGAAAATCGACCTCTAACCGCACATGCTCGCGGCGTGCAAGCAGCGGCGCAAGGAAGAACAGAGCGCCGGTCGCACCACCGACAATCTCGCGGCCAAGCGTACGACTCGTCACCTGCGGCGTGACAATGCGCAGGCTGTGCTCGCCGGTCCACTCGCTTTGCGCGCCCAGCGAGTGGGCCGCCGCCAGCGTGTTGAGCGTGCTGGTGTTTTTCGGCACGCGGTGGAGCGTCACCGGCTGGTCCGTCAACATCGATGCGGCAATCGTCGCGCGGGCCGCGTT
>CAYSVE010000468.1:0-5077 GCA_964434365.1 uncultured Anaerolineaceae bacterium
CGGCGCGGCGGAGGAATTCTCGATCGAAGAAGCAAAAGCGCTGTTCGAAACAAACTACTTCGGTGTGCTGCGTATGGTGAGCGTGGTGCTGCCCGCCATGCGCGAACGCGGCGACGGCCTCATCATCAACATTAGCTCGGTGGCCGGGTTCGCGAGTGGACCGTGCCAGTCGGCCTATGCGGCGAGCAAGCACGCCCTCGAAGCCTACAGCGAAGCGCTGCACTACGAGATGCAGGTGGGGGGCTTCGGGGTGCGCATCGCCCTCGTAGAGCCGGGCATCTTCAACAGCGGCCTCACGGGGGATCGGCAGGTGCGCCCACAAAATACCATCGCCGCCTACGATGACATGCGCGAGACGATTATCCGCACCTTCGGCGGCTATATCGAGCGCGGCAGGCCCGCCGATGACATCGCGCAGTTGGTGCTCAAGGTTGCCGATGGCAAAACACGCCGCCTACGGCATATCATCACCACGCTGGATTTGCGCTTCAACACCATGGCGAAGTTTGCCCCGGAGTGGGCCGTGTCATTTATCGCGCGCACGTGGTTCGGTGTTAGCCCGTGGCCGTTTTTGCGCAATCGGGCCAAGTAGGGCACAGTCTGTCGTCAGATCAATTGCATCTACAGGATTTTTTCGATGACTTTCGACGTATACGCTGTGCGCGCACAATTTCCATCGGTGGCGAAGGCCAAGGCCATCTACTTCGATAACCCCGCCGGGACGCAGGTGCCGCAGGCGGTAATCGACGCGGTGGGCGAGTACTACCTCACCGCCAACGCGAACCAGGGCGGTGCCTTCGCGACCAGCCGCCGCAGCGATGAGATGTTCATGGAGGCGAGCCGCGCGCTTGACGATTTCCTCAACGGGCCCAGCCCCTACGAAATCGTCTTCGGCCAGAACATGACGACGCTCAACTATGGCCTTAGTCGCGCTATCGGCAAAACGCTAAACCCCGGCGACGAAATCGTGCTCACACGCATGGACCACGATGCAAACGTATCGCCGTGGCTGCAAATTGCCGAAGACGGCGGCCTCACCGTTCGCTGGGTGGATCTTCACCCGGCGGATGCCACGCTCAACCTCGATTCGCTACGGTTGGTGCTCAGCGAAAAAACGAAAGTCGTCGCGACAGTCCACGCCTCGAATGCCGTCGGCACCATCAACCCCATCGCGCAAATCGCGGCGTGGGCGCACGAGGTGGGCGCGTACCACGTCGTCGACGCGGTACAGAGCGCCCCCCACCTGCCCATCGACGTGCAGGCGCTCGGCTGCGACTTTTTGTTGTGCAGCGCTTACAAGTTCTTTGGGCCGCATGTCGGGGTGATGTGGGGCAAATACGAGCTGCTCGCCGAGTTGCCTGCGTACAAGGTCCGCCCGGCGAAGGACAAGCCGCCGTATCGGTGGGAAACCGGCACGCCCAGCTTCGAAACCATCCATGGCACGGCGGCGGCGATTCGCTATTTGCAGACCATCGGCAAACAATATGGTGTGGACCACGCCGAACTGTTCGGCGGTTTTGCCGGTCGTAGGCTGGACCTCAAGGCGGGGATGGCGGCCCTACAGGCCTACGAACGCGAGTTGGTCGCGCATCTCATCGAGGTGTTGGGGCGCTTGCCCGGGGCGCACATCCACGGCATTACAGACCCCGCCCGCTACGACGAGCGCGTGCCGACGGTCGTTTTCGGCATGGAAAACCACACGCCGCGGCAAATCGCGGCACACCTTGGGAAGCACGACATCTACGTGTGGGATGGTCACTACTACGCACTCGAAGTAATGGACCGGCTGGGCCACGCCGAGAACGGCCTCGTGCGGGTGGGCCTCGCGCACTACAACACCCACGAGGAGATCAACCGTTTCGAAGAGGTGATGCACGACCTGGGTTGATCTCTTGGGTATGGGTGAACGGTGCGGGTATTGGGGGGGCAGGTGTGCGAGCTATGGCGAGGCATGGCCCCTTCACCCGATGACGACGACAAATGTAGGGGGACGCACTTATGCGCGTCCGCGAAAATGGGCACCCCGAGCGGCACGATGCCGACCGCAGCTTTGACGGCCGAAGGCGGCAAAACGTACAGCAGAAGTTAGCGCGCTACGGGTTGCGCACCTGCACCTCCACCCCCCGCTTCGGCGTGACCGCGCCCTTTGCATCGCCGAGCAAGTCCCAATCACCGCTTTCGATGAGGTCCACCCAGAAGTCTACGCGCACGATGAGGCCGCCGAAGTTATTGGCCTTCGCGAAGGCGTGCATCCGCTCCTGCCGAATGTCGGCAACTTTGGCGATGAACGTCTTTTCGTCGACTTGCGGCAGGGGCAAGGGCTGCTTATACGGCTCGATGCCGAAGAAGTCCTCGGCTTTGTTCAGCATGTCGTGGTACAGCCCGTGGTTGATGCCCATATCGAACACGAGCGCCTGCCCCAGGGGCGTAACGATGTTCCGCGGCTGTACGCTGAGCAACTGCACGCGATCCCAGTATTGTTCGCGGGCGGTCTTGTCCTGGGCGCGCTGCATCGCCGGGTCTTTCGCCGCCTCGATCAACCACTCGTGGAACGTCGTCTCCTCGCGCAGGCTGGGGTCGATCGCGGTAATGCGGCCCGCGTACACCTTCAGTTTTTCGGCGTAGGCTGCGTTCCTGTCCATCAGGTAATGTTGCAGCACCGTGTTGAGGCTGCCACTCTTCAGCGTGAACTGAAAGCGCCCGTAGCTCACGATGCCAGCATCGTAGGTGTTCAGCGAAGCGTAGCCGCCCTCGAATGCCGCTGTGAGGTTTAACGCCGCTCGGAAAACACGCTCGGGGGTGGCCTCGACTGCTGCCTCGCTTGCACTGGGCGTTGCCGGGGCTGCGGGCACACTGTCGGTACGGCGCTTGAGGGCCTCTTCGAGCGGTGGGAGCAGGTGCGTGTCGGTGTCTTCGTTGGTCCAATTCGGCAACGAAGACTGCTCATTCTTCACCGCGCTGACCTCGACGGTTTGCGTGGTTTCCTCGGCTTCGCCGTCTTCATCTACGGTTTCGCCGCTTTCATCCACGTAAATGCCGAGCACCCAACCCTCGGTGCCGTCGGGAAAACTCAGTTGATACCAGGGTATGTTCCCACCCAGCCGAACCATCACCTCGAACGAGGCTTCGCCGTCTTCCACTTCCCGTATCGGCGGGCCTTCGGTTTCGCTGGGTGTGTCGTATACCGGGATTTTTGCGCCCGGTGTTTCGGTGGGGGGGACGCGCAACGTGGTGGTCATTTGGTTCCTTCCTTCGAGAGTGCCGCCGATAACTGCGCGCTCACGAGTTCCAGCATAAGGACGTGCTCCTGATTGATCGACCCCGGTACATCGCGGCAGGCGGCCATTACGCCGTAGCGCTCCCCACTCAGGTTCACCGGCACACAGGCGATCGCGCCTAAGCGGCCCTTCGCCACCAACGGATGATTCACCTCGTCTTCCGGGGCTGCGATGCGGCTCTGGCCGGTTTTCGCCACCCAGCCCAGCAGGTCGTCCTCGGTGCCACTTTGCGGCGCGATGGACTGTATCGCGCGCGGGCCTTCCTGCGCTTTAAGCACCACCGTAACCGGGTCATCGCCCTCCACCCGGTAAACGGCGACATAATCGTAGCCCATTTCAAGGCAGGCCCCGGCAGCCGCCTGCAACTTGCCGACTTCACCGGCGGCGTTGCGCAGCAGCTTCGCGAACGCGCGCACCGCGGGTAGGCTATCGGCCCGCAGGGTTTCCAGCCGACGGTCGCTCATGAGGCGGCTGATGCGCTTGGCGAGGTCATCATCTTTGAACGGTTCGGTGCTAATGTCATCGGCCTGGCCAGGGATGGCGAAATCGGCTTCTTCGTCGACGAGCACGATGAGCAGGCGCGGGTAGCTCTGCCGCAACTCGTTGATGAGGGGCGTCACCTGGTCGAAGTTGTTGTCTAGCACCAGCACATCGGTGTGGCTGTCACGGTCGCTCAGGTCGTCGAGTGCGTCCTTCACACTCGTGACCATACGCACCTTAAATTCACTTTGCGCTTTAAGGGTCTTGAAGTAGCGGCTGGCGTCCTCGCGCGGGACGGCCACCAGCAGATCGATTTGCATGGACATGGGCCGCGTTCCTTTCGTCAACAGGCGTGCCTAATTTTAGGGCCTTCCCTAAGGGTTCGCCAATTCTGTCGTGGCCGTTGCCATCGTGAGCAGCACGAGTTGGCGCATCCCCTTCGTCACCGGCTCCAGCTCAATAAACTCATCCTCGCGGTGGGCATTGCCCCCACGCGTGACGCCAATCGTCACGGTGGGGAAGCCCGCCGCCAATGGGATGTTGCCGTCGGTGCTACCTTTTTGCAGCGTGCCGCGCGCACCATGTTCTTCGAGCGCCGCGAGGGCACCCTGCACCAGCGGATGCGTGGGCACGAGGTAACCCGCCGGGCGGTCGCCGACGATCTCGACCGCGACTTCGATCTCCCCGGTCTTCACCGCGTTAATTTCGCGCATCACGCGCGCTTCGAGCGTGGCCAACTCATCGGTGGATTCGCTGCGTAAATCCAGCCACAGGCTCGCTTCCGTCGCGATGGAGTTGATGGAGTGGCCGCCTTCGATGATGCCGATGTTGTAGGTGGTGCGCGGGGCAGCGGGCACCCGTACCCGGTTAATGCGTGCGCCCACGTCCATCAAGGCGTGGGTAGCGCTCGCGCGCCCGAAGTGCAGCCAACTATGCCCGCCCTGCGCCGTCGTGGTCACCTTCAGGCGGCGCACCGCGATGCCCGCGTGGTACACGTAGCCGTAGGCCAACCCTTCGACGTTGAGCACCGCACGAAGTTTCGGCTGCAACGTCTCGAAGGCCATACGCATGCCGTCCAGGTTGCCCAGGCCTTCCTCACGGCTTGTCGCCACGAACCACAGGTCGCACGGGGGCGTGTAACCCAGTTGACGAAAGGCGTAAGCCACGCCAAGCATCCCCCCGACGCCGATGCTGTTATCGCCCAGGCCCGGCCCATGAATGACCCCATTGCCACGGCGTATCGTCAGGTCGGTGTCTGCGGGTAAGTCCTTATCGGTATGCGCTCAGATCATCACTCCGGGGGCCGTGGTGGTGGTGCC
>CAYSVE010000469.1:0-5070 GCA_964434365.1 uncultured Anaerolineaceae bacterium
GGCCGGTGCGATGAAGATAATCAGCAGCAACTCTACGCCGACAACGCCGCTGAACAGCAAGCGCCCAACGGCACCCGCCGCCGCGCTGCTCAGGCGGCCCGTAAACGACGTGTAACTGAGGTACAGCAGCGCCATGAACCCACTCATAAGGCCCAGGTAAATCGTGAGCACGATAAAGGCGCGCATCCCGCGCATACGCCCACGCAGTTCCTTCAGCATCACCGGGTTCACGCGGAAGGCGCGCGGGTCGCGGAGGGTGATGATCCCGGCGAGCAGGGCGGGCACAATGGCAAGCACCGCCGGGGTAAAGCCCAGCCACACCAGCAAACCGATGTTCGTAGCCATCACCAGCCAGATGCTCACCAGCCCCCACACTTCGCGGGCCAACACGCCGATCATCACCACCAGCAATGCGCTTACATTCAGCAGCGCGAGCAGCAACACGATCGCCAGCGCGACATCATCGCCGCCAGTGTAGCGAGGCAGCAACGTCGTGTGCATCACGGGCAGCAGCGCCAGCCCCAGCCCGTTAAGCAACACCAACACCAGTTCGATGACCACAAGCACGGCGCTGCCGAGCGCCCCGAGACGCAGCATACCCGCTGCGCGGGCTAAACGGGCCTCGCGCGGGCTAAGCGCCTCGTCGGGTTCGGGCACGCGGAGGTCTTCGTCGTAAATTGCATCCGTCATGGGGAGATACCTGTCATACAAACAATCATTTTGCCCCGAGGCAATGTATAGGGGCCGACCCGAGTGTCGGCCCGCTGTCTGGCAAGCTTATCGCAGCCAGGTGGCTAGTCTTCATCACCGCTGGCATCGGTACCGACGAACATATTGCTATCGGGTGCGTTGTTGCTGCCGATGATGATGTTGCCGAAGGTCAGGCTAGGCGTGATGCGGGCACGTGTCGCCGGGTTGTAGCTGTCGCGCGTCGTCTCTACCTCGCGGTGCATCTGCCGACCGCGCCCCCCGCCGCGCAGCATCAACCCCAGCACAACGCCCATCGCGAAAGCTAACAGCAACCAGTAGAGTACCTCATTGTCGTTCTGCGGCTTCACCCATCGATCCCTTCGTTGTCGTATTTATCGAGCAAGGCCAACACATCACGCTCGATGTCGTCGCGCACGGCACGGAACACGGCCAGCATCTCCTCGTCGGTGCCCTCGGCAGCGGCGGGGTCTGGGTAGCCCATATGAACCCGCTTGCCCTGGCCCGGCCACACCGGGCAGTTTTCGGCGGCATGATCGCAGACAGTCAGCGCGACATCGAACGCCTGCTGCAAAAAGTCCTCGATGTGCTGCGGTTTACCGCCCACGTGGTCGATGCCGATTTCGGCGAGTGCCTTCACCGCGAAGGGGTTCACCCGCGCTGCGGGGGCCGTTCCGGCGCTTTCGGCGTGCCAACGGTCGCCGCGCCGCGCGTTGATGAGCGCCTCGGCCATTTGCGAACGGGCGCTATTGCCAGTGCACAGGACGAGGATGCGTTTTTGTGCTTGAGTCATGGTGGTTTGCGTATCCGTTGTATGTGATTCTCACATTGTCACGTGTCATCCGGGTGTCGGGCGAGGCTCACATCCGTTCGCCTGCGCCCCTACCGACCATCGACCTTACGTGACGATGCCCTTCGTCATGCTCATAAACATGCTTTCCAGGTCGCGCGTTTCCTCGGTGATGCCCAAAATGTTGACATCCTCGGCGCTGTACAACTTACGATTGAGGGCGCTCACGCCGTCGTCGTCGCCTGTAAAGTCGATGCGAACGCGGTAGCGCCCGTCTTTCTCTTCGGGGTCGGTGACACTGATGACGTCTTCGACCTCACCGGCAATCACCTTCACCCTTTCGGCGTCTTCGGCGGTCTTCACGGTGACGATAATCTCGCGGTGCGGCTGAAGCTGCGCGCGCATCGCGTCCATGCTGCCCTGGGTAATCATCTGCCCCGCCTCGATAATGCCGATGTGGGTGCACACTTCCTGCACGTCGGCGAGAATGTGCGTGGAGAAGAAGATCGTTTTGCCCATGTTGGCAAGCTCCACGAACAACTCGCGAATTTCGACGCGGGCGCGCGGGTCGAGGCCGCTGGCCGGTTCGTCCAGGATGAGCACCTGCGGGTCGTGGGCGAGGGTGCGCGCCAACGAGAGGCGCTGCTTCATACCCTGGCTAAGCTTATCGACCATGTCGTCGCGGCGATGGCTCAGGTCCACGAGTTCGAGCAAGTCATCGATGAGGCGCTTGCGCTCGCGCTCCGGGATGTCGTAGCAGGCCGCGAAGAAATCCAGATACTCCCATACGCGCATGTCCTCATACACACCGAACTTATCGGGCATATAGCCGATCGACTGGCGTACGGCGCGGGGTTCTTCCGTCACGCTGTGCCCGGCGACCGTCGCGCTGCCGCCGCTAGGGCGTGTGAGCGTGGTGAGCATACGCATGGTGGTGGTTTTGCCGGCCCCGTTCGGCCCCACAAAGCCATAGATGGAGCCAGTGGGCACTTCTAGCGAGAGACCCTGCACGGCAGTCTTCTTGCCGCCCTGGTAGGTCTTCACAAGGTCTTTGGTTTCGACTATCAAGTCCATGGGGAAACATCCCTTACTGGTATTTCGGTGGAATCAACAAAATTATACAAAGAAAACGCCGGGTGTGGGCAACGCCTCACCGCTGGGTACCCAACGTCGCGATACCCACCGCAACGATCACAAGCGCACTACCGAGCAACGCGAGCGGCGTCGGCACCTCGTCGAAGAGCAGAAACGCCACCCCACCACTGAGCACCGGCAGCAGTTCGTTGCCCGTGCTCACGAGCGTTGCAGGCAAAAAACGCACCACGTAGTTCAGCAGGCTGTGGCCGATAAGCTGCGGCACCAGCGCCAGCATCAACACCCAGAAGTAACCCATCGGTGGGTGGCCGAGCACCTGTGTCTCCGTAATGAACAGCCAGCCGATACTCACAACCGCGGCGCAACCGAACACGACCCATATATAGGCCGCCATCGGCAGCGCGCCACGCAGCTTGCGGCCCATCACAATGTAACCGGCGAACGTCGCCGCGCTGAAGAGCAATATCACACTGCCCAAAAGCGGACGCTGCACGCCATCCGGCCCGCCTTCGCCACCCAGGCCGATGAACACGCTGCCGATCACCGCGCCGATTAGCCCGATGACAAGCGGACGTGTGAGGCGCTCGCCCAGCAGCACTTCGAACAAGGCCGCGAACAGCGGCGACAAGTTCGCCAACGTGACGGCGATCAACACCGAGGTGAGGTCTAGCCCGCTAAAAAACAGGTTGAAGTGCGCCGCCAGCAGCACCCCCGTCACGAGTGCGAGGAGCAAGTCGTTGCGGCCCAGGTTGCGCAGGTCGTCGCGATGGTGCTGCCACACCCACGGCGAGAGCGCAATCGCGGCCACGCTAAGGCGGCCTGTGGTGAGCAAATACGATGGAATCCCGTCACCCCCGGCATAAGTCGCGAAAATCGGCGACCACATCGTGGCCGACAGCGCGAGCAGCCACAGGCCATAGACCCGAACCGGAACAATCGCCTTCGCTTTCGATTGTGCGGCAGCCGTCAAAATAGGCCAACCTGTTCCACCCGTATATCTCGGATGTTGAGGTAGCTGCTATCGTTGCCGTTGATTTGCACGATGACGGCATTTTGCGGGCCGAGGTACGCCTCCGGCTCTTCGAGAACAAACGGTTCGTTGCCGATGTTCAGTTGTTCCCACTCGCGTGTGCGCCAGTTCCATACCTCGGTGGGTACATTGCGGCTGCTGTTCGTGTTGACCGAAATCGCGACCTGCTGCACCTCATCGAGGACGGCACTGGGCACTGGCGTAAACCGGAAGGCTACCCGCCCGCCAGACTGAATGTTGAGGTTGATGGGTGCGGTATCGGCAAGGCCCTCGCGGTAGTGCACCGCCCATGTGAACTGGTCGCTGTGGATGCGCACCGGGCGCTCGGGCCGGTCCTGCTCCACGTCGAGCGCAGCCAGGTAGAGCGTGGCCGCGTCGGCGTTCCAGTTTGCACCTTGCAGGGCCAGGTCTAGCGGTGCTACATCGGCCCAGCCCGCGTAATACACATCATCACCACGCCCGGTTGCGACGTATATATCCTCCATAAATGCCGCGAGGAACAACTGCCGACGCCGCACCTCTTGCAAGTCCGGGTCGCTATCGATGTTCGAGAGATAGTAATTGTTGAAATCGAAGTTCTCGTTACCGAGGATGTCGCGAACGTTGGTGTTCGTCGCGTTGGTGTTGCTGAACGACGACGTGAAGTTGAATGCGCTGGTCGTTAGGCCGGCACCATAGCCCACCGGGGCGGGCGAGGGCGGCTCGGTGTCGAACAGGTCCATCTCGAAGTCTTCGACATCGCCGGGGGCGAGGTCATCGCGTAGGCGGATCATATTGCCGCGCGCCAGTATCACCCCCCCGCTGAGGGTGTGGTCGGTTTCGTTGCGCACGAAACCGCGCAGCCGTTGGTTATCGTCGTCGTAGATGAGCGTGACCACCCCACCCACGCCAGGGTTGTCGAGCGTGCCGTAGGCCCCGAAGCTCGCGACGAAGCTCGCATCCACGGGGAAGTCCACCGCGCGGAAGCGGTCGGTCTGCTGAACATCAACATTCGCCTGGAAAGTGTTCGTCAGCAGGGCGTTCGTGCCGGGTTGGTCGAGCCGTGGCAGGGTGCGCAGCGTGACGTTCTCCCCGGCTTCGAGGGTGTACTGCGTACGCCGTGGGCTAAGCAACCCGATAACCTCGTAGGCCTGCGCGCGTGGGGCATCGGGCCAGCTTTGCACCGCCGTGAGGCGGCTGATGGTCGCCTCGGTGCCGCGCAGCCGCCCACCGACAACCCACGCCAGCGTCGTGAAGATGACGATGAGCACCGGGATTGTCACCCAGGCGTATTCGCGCTTGTTGACGGCGTTGAGCACGACGTAGTTCACCGGGCCGATGAGCAGAATGTACAAAATCAAGAAGCCGCACAGCGGCAGCACATTCGGCAGCAAATCGAAGCCGGGGATGATTTCGCTCGCGCTCCCGGCGCGCTCGTTCGCCCCGTCACCGAGCGACACGGGCGACT
>CAYSVE010000470.1:0-5068 GCA_964434365.1 uncultured Anaerolineaceae bacterium
GGGAACCGCAAGAAGCTCAAAGACTTTACTGGCATCACAGGTGCTGATGATTCGATATATGTAGGTGGTGCCAAAAAGGGCCGCCAAAACGTGAACTCCTACACACACGCGACCTATGGCCTAAAACTGAACCAACTGACTGGTGCGTTCGAAGAGACTGCGGACCGCGTTGAGCAGCAGCGTGGGAACGTCGAAAAAAAACTGGTCAAGAACTTGCGTGACAGTGCTGCTGGTGCCAGGACCGCCACCACCTGGGTATACAACACATACGGGCCAGGCGACGAGTACGACCTGGGTGAACGCGATGATCTCGCCCCCATGGAGGGCCTTTTTACGCTCATGTTGAACTACATGATTAGCTTCGATGTCGGCGGCAAGGACAAAAGCCTCGGCAAAAACCTCGTTGGCATGTTCTTCTACAAGTCGAGCCTCGCCGATGTGCTTGAGGAGTTACCCCTGGTGCAAGCCGACCTCCTCGAGGATAAAAGGGCTAAGGTCTTCAATAAGCTAAAGGAAATCGCTGAGACCAAACGCGGTCGTAAACTCGACAAGAACATTAATTGGCAAAACTGGGTTCGGCTCTCGTTGAGGGGAAAAACCGATAACCTGCTGGAGGAATTCATTAATCCATACAGCCCCAAACTCGGCCCTGAGAACATCGGCGCACAGGATGATCAGAGCATCGGCGTTGTGCTGGAAAACCGGATGATCAGTAAGGTCATTCAGGGCTTCGGCAAGAAAGTGCGCCCAGAAAACTGGGAGAAGATGATGATCGACGTTTACAATATGCTACGAGGCCTCAACACGACACCGGAAAGCTAGGATATGTAGGCTTCTGGTGGTAATCCTATGAGAGGCGACGTGTACTATCCCGCTCGACAAGGCGCGGCGGAAGGATGATTTGCTCCGGGGGTAAGTCCGGGTTCATCATCCGCTCGATGAGCATCGCGGCAGCCTGCGCCCCCATCGCGCTCGATGGGAACTCCACAGCGGTGAGCCGGGGTGTCACGAGTTCGGCGGTTTTTTCGGTTGCGATGCCCACAACCGGGAAATCGTACCCGGCAGCCCGAAAGACCCCCGGCACCGTCGCCCCGTTTACTGTGACCATCGCCGTAACGCCCTCGGCAAGTAGTGCCTCAGCAGCGGCATACATCGCGTCGATGTTCAAATCGGCCTCGCGGACGTGTTCGGTAAGGCCGAGTGTATCGCGGACCACGACATACCCTGCCATCAGGCGCGAGGCCGAGCCAAGTTTGGCGACCCTTGACGCAGCGGGGCGGGTGAGGAAGCCGATTTCGCGATGCCCAAGGTCATACAATTGGCGGAATGCAAGCTCCACACCTGCCTCGAAGTCGAAATCGATACTGTTGAGGCCGGTGTCATCGGCAGTGCGCCCAATCATCACGAACGGCAGATCGTGCTCTTTTAGCAATTGCACTCGCCAATCATCGAGCTTGATTTGCATGAGGATGACGCCCGCCACCTGCGATCGACGGTACAGGTTTAGCAGGCGATCAGCATTGATTTCTAGCGTGATAAGATTGAAGTTGTGGTTTTGCTGTGCACTGGCGTACGACGCGCTAAGGACGAAATCCAACTCCAGTTGGGTAGAGTGCTTATGCTCGATGGGGAATAGCAGAGCGATCGTTCGTGGCTGACCGGCTGCGAGGCTTTGCGCCTGTAGATGGGGTTCGTAGCCTAGCTCATCGATGATGTGTAGGATGCGCTCGCGTGTACGCTTGGCAACATCGGGCCTGTTGTTGATCGTTCGTGATACTGTCGAGACCGATACCCCGGCAATGCGGGCCACATCGTCGATGGTGACTTTCGCAACAGGGTTCTTCACGGAAATTCTTTCAGTAAAAAATCTATTTCAGAAGCGCTACCGGTAACGCTTTCGGAGACTATACCCGCTTTTTCGCGCGGTTGCAAAAAATGTATTTGAGACGCCATACCGCCAATACTACGAGGTGCACCGATGACAACATGGCCCGACGACATGCCAGTGAACAGGGTACGCTTTGCTCGCCAAACGAATCGACTTGCGGCGCTAAAACAGTTTTATTGCGAGGGACTCAGCTTACAAGTGTTATCGGAATTCCACGGACATGATGGGTACGATGGTTTGATTCTCGGCTTACCCGACCGATCGTATCAGTTGGAGTTTGTGCAACACGAGGATGGCAGCGGCGGCACTGCACCGAACCCGGAAAATCTACTCGTCTTCTACATTCCCAGTGTGGATTCGGTGCAGCGTGTTTCCGAAAAACTTGTCGGGATGGGGTATGCGCGCGTACGCGCGGAAAACTCGTATTGGGAGCAGCACAACGCGATTACGATCGAAGACCCTGACAGGTGGCGTGTGGTGCTGCAACCCGTGGATGAATAACTCCCCCACTACCAGAGCATCAGGGCGGGTTCTTCCAACACAGCACGCAAATCGTTGAGGAATAGCGCAACCTGTGCGCCATCCACCACACGATGATCTGCCGAAACGGTGATGTTCATCAGCGGGCGCAGAACAGGGTTGCCGTCGGCATCCGGCACAAATTGTTCGACGGTTCGCCCCACTGCCAGAATAGATACCTGCGGCGGATTAATGATCGCAGTGAAGCGGTCGACGCCGTACATACCGAGGTTGCTGATGGTGAACGTTCCGCCTTGCAGTTCATCCGGCGTGATTTGCCCCGCACGTGCTTTCTCCGCGAGCAATGCAACCGACTCATCGATGTCACGCAACGACTGACGATTCGCGGCGTGGACGACCGGCACAATTAACCCGTTATCGAGCGCAACCGCGACACCGATATTGGCATCGGGCCACAGGCTGATGTTTTCACCGTCGAAGGTCGTATTCATATAGGGGTGCGAAGTGAGTACCTGCGCACAGGCCTTCACGAGGATCGTCGTCACCGAAACTTTCTTCGCAGCAGCTTTTAGCTGCTCGCGCAACGACAAAATGCCGCGCATGTCGATTGCGGCCTCGAAGTATATGTGGGGCGCATCCTGGTAGCTCTGCTGTAGGCGGGTCGCGATTCGCTTCCGCAAACCCCGCAGCGGCACGACCTTCGGTTCCGTAGCCCCATCGACCGGCGCTGCTGCTGTGCGTTCCACGGGTGCGGGCTGTGCCTCTTTCGGAGCTTCGGCTGCTGCGCGCACATCGCCCCCCTGAATGCGGCCATTCGGCCCGGTGCCCGGTACGGTGCTCAGGTCGACCTTCAACTCGGCAGCGATGCGGCGGGCGGCGGGCGTCGCGGCGACTTTGCCAGTCGCTAACTCGCGGTGCGCACCGTTCGTCGATGTGCTCACCAGCGCTTCGACATCCTGCTTAGTGATTTTGCCACCCCCACCGCTGCCAGTTACGCCACTCAAATCGATATTGTGCTCGGCGGCGATGCGCTTTGCGACAGGTGTTGCGGGAACTGCGTCTTTCGAGTCTGCGGATGCTACCGAAGTGGGGGGCGCTTTTTCCTCCTGTGGAGCTTCAGCGGCGGGCTTTGGTTTGGTCCTTGACGATTCGGGAGGTTGCCAATCTGGCGACACGTCTTCGTCGGGTAACGCGAGGTATGCGATAACTTCCGTAACCGGGACATCATCACCTTCATTGTAGAGCAGCGCGGCAATCGTCCCATCTGCGGTGGCTTCCACCTCCATATTAACCTTGTCAGTCTCAACTTCGGCGATGGGGTCGCCCTCACGAACGGTATCACCGACCTGGGCCATCCACGCGATGATCTGGCACGACTCCAATGTGAACCCGAACTTGGGCATAATAATCGGTACGGGCATGGCTAGTACTCGTTTTTCGCCAGCTTGCGCGCTTCTTCCACGATGTTTTCGACCTGTGGCACAGTTGCACGCTCTAGCTCTCGATTGTACGGAATCGGAATATCCTTACCGGCAAGGCGTCGAACTGGCGCTTCGAGGTACGCAAAGGCCTCGCTCGATGCGATACGCGCCGCGATTTCTCCGCCGAAGCCACCCATCTCCACCGCTTCGTGGACGATGAGTGCGCGCCCCGTCTTGATAACCGACTCGATAATCGGCTTGTCGTCGAGCGGCTTGAGTGTGCGCGGGTCGACCACTTCCAACTCGATGTCCTCTTCGGCGAGGATGTCTGCGGCTTCGAGGGCGCGTGGCACCATAATCGAGGTTGCGACCACAGTCACATGGCGGCCTTCGCGCACGACGTTAGTTTTGCTAAGTGGCACACGATAAGGTTCTTCGGGAACCTTGCCCGTCGTCTTGTACAGTAGCTTGTGCTCCACGAAGATAACAGGGTTCTCGTCGTCGATAGCCGCGAGGAGCAACCCCTTCGCATCGACAGGGCTGCTGGGCATTACAACCTTGAGGCCCGGCACATGCACAAACCAGTTTTCGAGGCTTTCGCTGTGCTGTGCCGCCGCGCCGGTGCCGCTACCGCCCGGCATCCGAAGCACCATCGGCACAGTGGCCTTGCCACCAAACATGAAGCGTACTTTGGCCGCCTGCAACACTAGCTGCTCCATCGAGAGCGTGACAAAGTCCATGAACTGAATTTCGCCGACGGGGCGCATACCCGTGAGTGCCGCTCCAACGCACGCCCCGGTAATGCCCGCCTCCGAAATGGGGGTGTCGATAACGCGCTGCGCACCGAAGTCATTGCGCAGGCCCGCCGTCACACCGAAGGCCCCCCCGTATACGCCGATATCCTCGCCGATGAGGAATACACGCTCGTCGGCATCCATTGCCTGCCGAAGACCCTCAGCGAGCGCGTCTTTGTACGTTAGCTCACGCATAGACGCCCTCCATCAGGGTCATGAGGTCCGGTTCGGGGCTACCGTCGCTGAAGTCGACCGCATCGTCGATGGCCTTTGTCGCCTGGCCACGCATACCCTGCGCTTCATCTTCGCTGACGATCTCGGTCTCGGTCAGCAAATCGCCGAAGCGCATAATCGGGTCACGATTATCTTTCCAGTCGTTGACCTCATCGCGGGTGCGGTAGGCCTGCTTATCGCTCTTCGAGTGACCCTTGTAGCGATATGTTACGGACTCTAGCAGCGTCGGACCGTCGCCGTTACGAGCACGC
>CAYSVE010000471.1:0-5065 GCA_964434365.1 uncultured Anaerolineaceae bacterium
CAATGAATCCTCAGCGGCTCGTGTTTTCCAAAGACTTTCGATAACCCACTTTAGCCTCATGCACGCCAACACGGTCGATGAGGCAATCGAGATGGTGAACGGGCGCAGCTTCGGCAACATGGCCTGCCTCTTCACAAGCAATGGGGCCGTCGCACGCAAGTTCCGCTACGAGGCCGACGCAGGCAACGTGGGCATCAATATCGGCGTGGCCGCGCCGATGGCGTATTTCCCCTTCAGTGGTTGGAACGACAGCTTCTTCGGCGACCTGCACGCACAGGGACGTCATGGCGTGGAGTTCTACACGCAGACGAAGGTCGTCGTGGAGCGCTGGCCGAAGGAATGGAGCCGCCAGTTCTAGTGAAGAATACACTTGGGAAGCGTCGCCACCTATCACGGGTGGCGACCGCCGATGGTCACTTCGTCGTGCTGGCGATCGATCATCGCGACAACCTGCTGCAAAAGCTCAACCAACATGCCCCGGCCCCGCTTTTCGACACCGCTTTTGCATCGTTCAAGCATGGTGTTTTAACGGCGCTTACACCGTTTGCATCAGGTTTATTAGTGGACCCCGCATACGGTATCGCGAGGGGGGTTGCCGATGAAACTATACCCGGTAGCGTTGGTTTACTCGCCCCATTGGAAGTGACGGACTACAGCCTGCACCCCAGCGAGCGTGACCTCGCGCTGATACCGAATTGGTCCATCGGCAAGATGAAGCGCCTCGGCTGCGATGGGGTGAAGATGCTGCTGCCCTTCCACCCAGAAGCTGCAACTGCGGCGGAGAAAATCGCGCGCGTGGAGGAAATCGTCATCGAGTGCGATCGGTTGGATATTCCGTACTTTCTGGAGCCAATTGCGTACTCACTAGACCCGGCGCAGGCACTACCCAACGCCGAACTGCGCGATGTCGTTGTCGAGATGGCACGGACGTTCAGCGCGATGGGCGTCGATGTATTGAAGATGCAGTTCCCCGTGGATGCGAAGCAAAGCACCGACATCGACGAATGGCGCGCGGCCTGCGAAGCCCTCAACGCGGCGTGTGACGTGCCGTGGGCGCTGCTCAGCGCGGGCGTGGACTTCGAGACATTCGCCCAGCAGGCAGAAGTCGCGTGCCAGGCCGGTTCGAGCGGTGTGATCGTCGGGCGTGCGGTTTGGGCGGAGGCGGTCGCACTGCAAGGTGAGGCGCGAGTACGGTTCCTCAGCGAGACTGCAACGCAACGTATGCGCGACCTCGGCGACGTGTGCGCCCAGCACGCCACGCCGTGGTTCGACCGCGTCGAAGCACCCAACACTGCCGTAGATTGGTACATCGGCTATGGGGACCTTTAGCCAACCTCCCCGCGCGGTTGCGACAAATGCCACGCGTTCAGGCGCTCACCTGTGATTTCGCGACCGGTGAGCGTCAAAAACGCGGGGGTAAGCCGCATCGGGTCTATCCACTTTTGCTTAAGTTCTTCGGGATAGTTGTACTCACTCATGGGGGTGTGCATGTACATCCCCGGCGTGATCGTATTCACGGCGATACCTCGCGGCTTCCCCTCGATGGCCATACACTTCATGAAGCCTTCGAGCGCGTGCTTGCCCGCGACATAAGGGCTTTCCTCGTCGAAGCCAATGATGCCACTCCGCGACGACACATAAACGATGCTCCCGCCCCCAGCCTTGGTCATCGGCTCCCATACCGCCTGCGTGAGCAAAAACGCCGCCTGCACAATGATGTTCGTCTCACGCTGCCAGTCCGCTAGCGAGATTTCCATCAGCGGGCGGTTGATGAGCACCGCCGCATTATGTACCAGCACGTGCGGCACCCCACACCATGCGACCGCTTCCGCCGCGACGCTTGCCGTAGCTTCCCCGTCGGCGAGGTCCACCGGGAAGGCAGCGGTTGCGTCCCCGAGGTCGGCCTGTACAGCCTTCAACTGCTGCGCCTTGACATCGAGCAAGGCGACACGCATCCCATGCTGCGCGTACGCTCTCGCGATAGCGTAGCCGAGTCCCTGCGCCGCCCCGGTGACGATGGCGTTCATCGGCCCGGTCATTTCAGCAGGCCACCCACAAACAACCGGAACCGCTCCAACCCCTCATCGAACTCCGGTGAGCCACGCGTCAGCGCCCCACGGATGAAGCCCTCGCCTGCTCCACCGCCGATAGTCCCTGGTTGGAACACAAGCCGGGCCTCCTCGCGAGCGCGCGCGACGAATTCCGCACTACTGAGTCCCGTCGGGCGGATGTCGATGAAGACGTAGTACGCACCCTGCGGCGGCGCATACGGCAACCCGATGTCGTCCAGCAGGCTCATCCACAGCCCGCGCCGACGGTCATATTCGGCCAGAATATCGGCGAACCAGTCGCGCGGTTCCGTGAGTACCGCCAGCCCGGCATACTGCGTGATCGCGTTCGCGCAGATCATCATCGCATGGTGGAACGGCAGCATCGCAGCGACAATAGGCGCGGGAGCAGCGATAAAACCGAGGCGTAACCCGGTCATGCCGAAGCTCTTGCTAAAACTGTTGATCGTGATCGTGCGGTCACGCATCCCCGGTAGGGTGCCCAAACTGACGTGCTTGTTGTCGTCGAAGACGTAGTACTCGTAAATTTCATCGCTAACGACCATAAGGTCGTGCTTGATTGCCAGGTCGGCAATTTCGCGTAGCGTGGCCTCCGGCAGCACCGTGCCGGTGGGGTTGTTCGGGGTGACGACGATGATGCCACGCGTCTGCTCAGTTATGGTTGCTTCGAGGTCCGCAACATCGATCACGAACCCGGATTCCGGTGATGTCGCCACCGGAACGAGCATCCCACCCAGAATCATCGCGTCGCGGCTGTACTCGTCGTAGTGTGGCGATGGCGTGATGATTTCATCGCCTGGGTCGAGGAGCGTCATGAGTGTCATCAGCAGTGCCTCCTGCGCGCCGGAGGTTACGATGATTTCACTAGCCGGGTCATAGCTGAGGTCATTTTCGTCTTGCAGTTTTTGGGCGATGGCCTCCCGCAACGCGGGGATACCCGCCCATGGCGTGTACTTCACCTGCGCGTCATCGACAGCGCGGTGCATGGCATCGAAGACGTGTTGCGGCGGCAGAAAATCCGGCGTGCCACTGCCCAGGTTGATGAGGCCCTCTAGCGGCACCGACGTTTGCGTGCCGAGGGTTTTCATCACGCTTTGTGCGCGCTGCGAAAGGTACTTTTCGATAGGTTTAGCGTCAGTCATAGGATTTGCTCTCGTCAGCCCAGGTGAACCCAGCCGCCGCGCCCCGCCGACGACTCGCGCACGGCGTCCATCGCCTGTTGCGTCTTCAGCCCATCGAGGAAGGTTGCACCCTGTTTCAGTGCGCGCCCTTCGCGAATTGCGGCAGTGACCTCCTGCATCAGCGCGACGAACGATACATTCCAGATGCCCTTGTTGACGCCCGGCAGGTTCGCATTCGGGTCCTCGACCTTGATTTCCTGCCAGTCCTCGCCGGCTTTCGCGACGCGCAACGTCTCGTCGCTGTTGTCGAGGGTGATAGTTCCCTCGCTGCCGAATATCCGCGTGATGTTGCCCATGCCGTGGCGTGCCACGCCGCTCAGCAGCACCGAGGCCACCGCCCCAGACATAAACTCCGCCTGAAACTGCGTGAAGTCGTCGGCTGTGGCGGTGAACGATTGGCCGTTGTTCTTGCCGACTCTGTTCGGCACCAGTGTACGAATTTCGCCGCGTATCGCGCCGATGTCCCCGAGCCACCAGCGCAGTAAATCGAGTTGATGCGAGCCGTTCGCACCGAGTCGCCCGCCGCCCATCTGCTCGTCGGACCACCAATCGTTGAACGGACGCGAGGCGGGGTCTCCCCAGCTCGCCGAAATGTTCACGACCTCGGCGAAGCGCACCTCGCCGATTTCCCCATCATCGATGAGGGACTTCAGTTTCGCACGCGTGGGGTTAAAGCGCAGTTCGTGGCCGATGATGTGCACCCGCCCAAGCGCTTCGGCTTTTTCCAGCATCGCCTGAGACTCGGCGCTGTTCATCGCCATCGGTTTCTCGCAGATAATGTGCGCGCCGTTCTCTAGGGCTTTGGCCGTCATCGGCGCGTGGTAAATCGGCGGCGTGGCAATGCCCACGAGATCGAACGCGTGGTTTTCGAGCATAACTTCCCAGTCGTCGTAGGCGTGCGGAATCTCGAATTCCTTGGCGACAGCCTTGGCGCTTTCGATGCGCGCACTGGCAATCCCCACCACTTCGGCGTCGTCGATAGTGTTTAGTGCAGGGATGTACGCCGCCTGCGCGAAGCTCGCCCCGATGATACCGACTTTTATCGTCATGAGATTAACCCCCGCTCGCGCATCACCTCGCCCACCGCCGCGACACCGTCGAGGTCTGCCTCGGAGTAGTTGCGGCTGATGAGAATGCCCGCCGCGCCACCATCGAGCGCGGCCTCGGTGCCCTCGCGCACCGCCTGCGGTGTGATGGGTTTGCTAGTGCCGCCATCTCCCACACCGACGCCGATACCGCTGTACACCCTGCACCCCGTTGCATCAACGAGGTCTCGCGTCCACTTGCGTACATACTCAGGGCCGAACCCAGCCATCGGCGCTTCCTCCCGGGCACCGGTGTAGCTATCGAGGCCGAGAATTACCGCGAGCGCGTTGAACGCGCCGTCTGGCGTCGCATCGGCGAGGATGCCCTTGTTCCAACTATCGGCGAAGCGTGTGAAGCGTGCCCCGGCAGGCGTGTGATACAACACCGGCTTCAGGAAGTCCGCGTAGTTGCTAAAGTCCGCCATATCGTATTGCGCGCGCAGGTATGGGTTGTAGGTGTTAATCACCTGCCAAATACCATAGCCGACCTCGTTACTGGGGTCGAAGAAACGGATGAGGCCCGCAATCTCATGGTAGAACTCAAGATGGCTGTCGAGCCACATTTTCTCCCACATCAACACCTCAGGGTGATGCAGCAAATGCCGCATGAACATCACGAACATGCCCTCTTTAGGGGCGTCGCCGCTGGCTTTGAACTCGCGCAGCATCAGGTCGATCTTGCGATAGCCCTCGGTGGCGCGTTCGACATCGATGCCGCGCGCGCGCGCTT
>CAYSVE010000472.1:0-5014 GCA_964434365.1 uncultured Anaerolineaceae bacterium
GCTGATCATCCGCGTACGGCCAGACACGATTCATCCAGTGGTCGTTGGTCCAAGCCCGCAGAATGCGCAGGGTAGCTTCGAGCTACAAGCTACGCAGGGCGTAACGGCAGCCGTCCTGTTCAATTTGCCGGTGTGGGGGTTGCTCGTGCCGCTCACGTTGATATGGTGGCGCGTGAAGCTTGAGCGGATCAACGAGCGCGTCGAGCAGATGAAGGCTACGCTGTTGGGCTAGGGGGAAGACAATGCCAGATATTCCGCAGACTGCAAATTTCCTGTGGTTGGGCCTAGGAGCGGTTGGGGTTTTGGTCGGCGGCTTCCTGCTGAGCATGGCCTTGCGCTTCCGCGATTTGCAAAAGGACGTGCAGATGATCGAACAGCTACGCGAAGACGACTAAACACGCCCCTGTTTTGCGTACGTCTACGCGTTATACTACGCCGCATGTCTCGTTACCTTTGCCTAATTTGCCTGTTTCTGGCGGCGTGCGCCCCTACCCCGGCGATGCCCTCCCTGCCGACCGTCGTGCCCTTCCCGACGGTAACACCTGGGCGGTTCATCGAGGGGTCGCTGAGCACACCGGTGCCGCGTGCGCCTATCACCGACCTGGCGAACCCGGCGACAGCGGTCGCTATCGCGAGCCTGCCGACGCCTACCCCAAACTACGGCGATTGTCCCCTGCCATCGGACGACGCCGAAATTAGTTTCGGTGGGCAGCCCATACCCAGCATCATCGATTTTTTGTCGGCGGGCGGGAGTCCGGTCTCGTTGGAACAGGCCTTGCTAGCGGCGGGTTTCGCGCAGGATGTCGGCGCGGTGCGGCCAGACTTCGACCTGACGGGCGAGGGGGTTGCGGAAGTCATCGTATCGTTGGCTCCGCCGGAGGGCGAATCCACGTTGCTGATTTTCGGCTGTGCCAGTGGTCGCTATCTGTTGCAGTATCAGGTATCACCGGGCACCGAGGCCCCTGAAGTGCTTACCGTCGGCGACGTTAACCTCGATAACCGCCCGGAGTTGCTGTTTACAGCCGCATCGTGCAACGAACTCGATGGCCTGTGCGAATATGAGAGCGGCCTCATTACGTGGTTTGCCGATGATGCGCGCTTCATCAACCTGTTGAATGCCGGGCCAGACGGTGATGAACCCCCCGCCTTCGGCGATGTCGACAACGACGGCGTGCAGGAAATCGTGATGCGGCAGGCTGGCGGTGGCAACCTCGAAAGTGGACCGCTGCGGACGGGTTCCAACATCTACGACTGGAACGGTAGTGCTTACGTGCTATCGCTGTCGCAGCCCGACCCGATTCGCTATCGAATCCAGGCAGTACACGAGGCCGACCGCGCCTTCCGCGAGCAACGTATGGACGATGCCGCGCGGCTGTATCTGTTTTCCGTCAACGATACAACGCTCGATTACTGGTACGACGGCAGCGACAAGATTGTCCGCAGTTATGTGCTATACCGGCTGCTGATCACGTACGCCTTCGCCGAAAATGGCGACCCGTTAACAACGTATCAGCAGCGGCTGAGCGACTACCCTAACCCGGATGCCGCACCCGTTTACGCGCGGCTGATGGACGTTTTCTGGGATACTTACCAGGTGACGAATAACCTGCGCACGGCCTGCCAGGACGTGCAAATCGCCGTGTTGGAGCGTCCCTCTGCGCTAGACCTGCTTAACCGTTATGGCATACGAAACCCAACGTACACGGCACAATCGCTGTGTCCGTTTTAATTTCATGTATATCGCAAGGAAGTTTTAGCAATGTCGGAATTTCTACAATACTTCGTCGACCAACAGGACGCGATGGTCGACCTGTTGACCACACTCGTGAACCACGAAAGCTTCACCCAGGCGAAGGGCGAGGTCGACAAACTCGGCGCGTTTATGGAGGGGCAGTTCACCGGGTTGGGCGCGTCGTCGGTGACGCGCATCCCGCAAACGGAGGTCGGCGACTTTTTGCTCGCCAAGTGGAACGAGAACGCACCCGGCAAGCCCATCCTGTTTTTAATTCATATCGATACGGTGTGGCCTATCGGCACACTCGCCGAACGCCCTGTGACCATCGATGATGATGGGCGGCTATTTGGCCCCGGTGCCATCGATATGAAGGGTGGCATCACCATCGTGCTGACGGCGATTCGCGGGCTGGTCGAACGCGGCGAGATGCCCACCCATCGTCCGATTTGGGTGTTGATGACAAGTGATGAGGAAGTCGGCAGCATCTACTCGGTGAGTACCATCGAAGAGGTGGCACAGCAAGTCGGGTTGGCGCTCGTGATGGAACCGGCGACACAGGAAGGCGCGCTGAAGACGTGGCGCAAGGGCCTTGCGACGTTTAAGGTGGCCATCGAGGGTAGGGCATCGCACGCAGGTAACAAGCCAGAAGAAGGCATCAACGCGGTGCACGAAATGGCTCAGCAGATCGTGAAGATCAGCAAATTGCAAGACCTCAAGAACGGCCTTTCCGTCGCAGTGAATATGGTCGATGGCGGTATCGCCGGGAACGTGATTGCTCCACACGCTGAGGCCCATATCGATGTACGTGCGCTGACGGCCTACAGCCTGGACGAGACCTACGACACGATTATGGGCCTTACACCCATGATCCCCGGCAGCAAGGTCGAGGTGTCCCTTAAGCATAAGCGCGGCCCAATGGAGCGCGACGAGCAGATGATCGCAACGTATGGGCAGTGCAAACGCATCGGCGAGTCGATCGGTGTTAAGGTGCGCGAAGATGGCAGCGGTGGCGGCAGCGATGGCAACCTCACCGCGAGCATCGGTGTGGCGACCCTCGATGGGCTGGGGCCGCAGGGCGATGGTCTTCACGCCGTCCACGAGCACGTCATTGTTCGCAGTTTGCCACAACGCGCGGCCCTCATCGCGGGTATGCTCCGCGACTGGCAGTTCGACGGCGAGTAAATCGATTATCGACAGGGCAGCCCACGCTGCCCTTTAACGCCCCGTTAGCACAATACTCATGCGGCTCCATGATACTGAATAAAGCTCACGATTGTCGTAATCTTCAGGAATGTGACGTATGCAGGTTGCCTGGCTAACCGATATTCACTTTGATCGCGTAAAAGAGGCCCACATCATCGACGACTTCCTCGACCATGTCGCAGAGAAGGAGCCGGATGCAATCCTCATCTCCGGCGACATCGGTGAGGCGGATAGCACTCAGGACTATCTGCGGGCGATCGACGCGCGGTTGAAGCGTCCGGTCTACTTTGTGCTTGGCAACCACGACTACTACTATGGCGAAATCGCAGCCGTGCGCGCTGGCATGGCACGCTTCAGTGCCAACGAGCGATTTTTGAACTGGCTTCCATGTGAGGGTGTCGTCGAGCTTGAACCGGGGGTGGCCTTGGTCGGGCATAGTGGTTGGGCCGATGGACGATACGGCAATTACGCACGCTCCGAGGTAATGATCGGCGATTACAAGCGCATCGTCGACCTCAAAGATCGCACCCCGGCGGAACGCCTGCCCACCCTCAATTCACTTGGCGATGAAGCCGCAACCTATTTGGCGCATGTGCTGCCACAGGCGCTTGCGCGCTATCAACATGTAATCGTGCTGACGCATGTGCCACCCTTCCAGCAAGCGTGTGGACACAACCGCACCCCTGACCCCGAAAGTGTTTACTCGCCGCACTTTGCGTGCAAGGCCACAGGTGATGTGCTCCTACAGATGGCCGATGCCTACCCCCACCGCGAGATCGCGGTGTTGTGTGGGCACATGCACGGCGGCGGTAGCGCAACCATGCGCCCCAACCTACACGTGACCACAGGTACAGCCAAGTATGGTGCGCCCACCCTTCAGCAGATGCTATCGTTCGTCGAGGTGGGATCGATCTAATCTTCGTTGGCTGCCACCCATGTGAGCAACGCCTCGCGCGTGGTGATGCTGCGCATGGTGTGAATCCAATCCCGAATCGACGGTGCGTCGTCGCGTAGTTTTTGTACTGCCGGGCCGATTGGGTCTTCACCACTTGCACTGAACCCCGCCGCCTGATAGCCCCCGTAAAAGGCAAACCACGCCTGATTCAACTTGCGGATGCCAATGCCGTTTTCCACGAATAGTTGCCGCCGGCTCTCCATGTACGCCTCTGCCGTGTTGACCATACCCGCATCGAGCAAGCGGTCGACCGTGACACGCGTGAGGTTCATCTCGGTGGCATAATCGAAGCGCGGCGGCGCTGGGGTGGGCGGTGGTGTTTCGTCGGCCTGTGGGTCAGTTTCTTCGGGTTCGGGTGGTGGCGGGGGCAGCAGGTCGGGGTAGTAGCGTGCGATGACCATGCGGCTGACCTCGCGCCCGAACAGGGTCGCGGTCGTCTCGTTGATGGCACGCGCTTCGCCCGAACTCATGAGTTCGTAGTTGTAACCGAGGGGGAATGCCAACAAGTAGTGGTGCAACCACTCATGCGCGAAGGTTTCCAGGGTAAAGGGGATGCTCGTTGTCTCGACGATCATCGCGGGGTATAGGGCCATCCCACCGATCGGCACGATGAGCGCCGCAATATCTTGTTCCTTCTCGATTTGCGTTTCGAGCGCGGCCCTCTCGTCGACGGGCAATGGCTCCACCGTGATGACCGTATCCATATCGATGGCATCACGCGGCGAGGTGACGAGCACTTGTGTCGGACGGGTGAAGCGCATCGAAACGGGTGGGATGAGTTGCCCGCCAAGGCCGAAGCCCTCCGAAACCAGCACACTCGCGACCTGATCTTCGAGGATGCTTTCGACCAGTGTTTGGCGTGTGCGCAAACTCGCGCGCAGGTCGTTGCGTTCTGCGCGTTGGGTGGCGGTCGCTGCGGCAGGGTCATCGATTGCCGGGTCGGTGTAGGCGGCTTCGATGGCACGTTCGAGTTGCTGGGCGCGTGTGAGGTCGGCGAAGTAGGTTCGTACAGCCTCGGTGCGGGCCGCTTCCGTCATGTATGGCCCAACCCCGCTGAAGGTGTCGGTCACCTTAGCCGCGATGGCCTGTTCGACGATCGGCTCCGCCCTTATCGGCGACAT
>CAYSVE010000473.1:0-4996 GCA_964434365.1 uncultured Anaerolineaceae bacterium
TGGCCCGCCTCGATGAATCCACTGGGTTACGCTTCAGTTTCGCCGTTTGCGTTGTCATCTTGCGTCAGTCTCTACTGGTAACGAATCTGAGGATTGAGGTAGGCGTAGCTCAAATCGACGATGAGGTTGACCACAACAACCATCAATGCAATCGTGAATACCGTCGCCTCGACTAGCGGTAAGTCGCGCCGCCCAAGTGCTAATAGGGTGAGTTGCCCCACGCCCGGCCATGCAAAAATCGTCTCGATTAGCACAGACCCATTCAGCACTGCGGTCACAGTATCGCCAGCAATCGTAACGATTGGTACGGCAGCGTTTTTCATCGCATGCCAGAAGACAATGCGTTGCTCATTGAGGCCCTTCGCCCGTGCCACCAGAATGTGGGGTTGGTCGAACTGATCGAGCATCGCACTGCGCGTAATATGTGCGACGCGCCCAAACGGCTGAAAGGCGAGCGTCACCGCAGGTAGGGTAATGTAGGAAAACCCACCATAGCCGGATGTCTTGAACCACCCAAGCTGCACCGCAAACAGCAAAATCAGCATCAAGGCAATCCAGAAATCGACCATCGATACGCCCAACATCGAGAAGACCCCGATGCTGCGATCCACCGCAGAGTTGGGGCGTAACGCCGCAATCGTACCAAGCACAATCCCGGATGGGACGGAAAGGAGAAACACAGCCCCGGTTAAAGCAAATGTCGCCGGGAGCCGCTCCAGCACAAGCGGTAATGCAGGCACCTTCTGCCAGAAGCTTTCGCCAAAGTCCAGCACAACTGCGCGCGACACAAAACGAACGTATTGGACGAGAAGAGGATCGTTGAGGCCGAGGTCTGTGCGAACCTGTTGGACGCGCTCCTCGGCGATCTCCACGCCAAGCACTATCCGTACCGGGTCACCGACGACGCGCCCCAGGAAAAAAACGACGGTTACAACTGCAAACAGCACGAGCACCGCGTGGAACAAACGCCGCAGGAGGTAATTCAGCATTGACGTACTGTCCTCACCAAAGGAACTAGGGTGAACAGGAGCGGCCTGCCGTGTGTCGATTGGCAGGCCGCGCAAAATCAAAGCCAGCGTGCGAAACTACATCGCAGGAGCGGCTTCCTTGGCCTGGATGCGGTGGTCGAGCTGTGGCACCCAGGTTACATCATCACTCACCAGGTAGGAGAAGTTCAGGTGGGCGATGATGCCATTGCCGAAGTCATTGTAGGCAAACTCGGCGGCTTCCTGCAACGCGAGATCGCGCGCTTCACCACTCAGCAGGTTGGCAGCTTCCCACATAGCGTCCATCTCTTCGTTGCAGTAGAGCGAGGAACTACCGTCGCAGCCAAAGTAGCGAATGCCGGAGAAGTACAGGTCCAGCACTTCGTTGCCGTGCAGGTGAACAGCAATCCAGTTACCCGGCTGGTTCGGATCGTCGGAGTAGGAGGACCACGTCGGGTTGAAGACGTCCACCGGCAGCACCTCAACCGACGTGTTGAAGCCTACATCTGCCATCATAGCAGCAACAGCTTGGGCAACCTCGTCGTGGCGCGGGTGCAGGCCCTCGCGCGAGGCAATGGTAACCGGCTGGTCCACGTCGATGCCATCGGCAGCCGCTTCTTCCAGCAGCGCACGCGAGCGCTCTGGATCGAACGGGTACGGGCCGAGGTTCGCGTTGTAGCCAGTGGTGACCGGGATCACGATCTGCCCCGTTACAGTGGCGGTGCCGCCATGATGGCGTCCGCAATCAGTTCCTTATCGACGGCCAGGATCATGGCCTCGCGGATGCGGATATCGCCCATAAAGCCCTGGTTGCCAGAGCGCATGAACATTGTTTCCACGCTGGCGAGGGACTCGCAGCGGAAGCCGTCCATGTCACTGGCGCTTTCGCAGGCGTCCGGCGTTACGAACTGGGCGATGTCCACCTCACCGGCCTGGGCGGCGGCGGCACGCACGGTGTCATCCGGGATGAAGCGATACACCAAACGATCGAAGGCCACGGCACCGCGTGCCGCTTCAGGATCATCGAGGCCCCACCAATCCGGGTTGGCAACGAAGCTGATCTGCTCGCCACGACGCCACTCTTCGAAGATGTACGGGCCGGTGCCCACAAGCATGGTCTCGTACTGGTCTGGCGTTTCGGTGATGAGCTGACCGGACTCCAGGTTCACGGTGTACATCTTCTGAAGCAAGATCGGGTCCGCGTTTTCTGCGAGGATACGAACGGTGAATTCGTCCACAACTTCTGCCGTGATCACGTTCGTCAGGCTATCCGAGGCAGGAAAACCATTGTCTGGGTTATAAACATAGTTCACGTAGGCAGCGACGGACTCTGCGTTAAACGGTGTGCCATCGTGGTAGGTCACACCCTCACGCAGCGTGAACTCAAGCGTGTTGTCGTCTATAACCTCCCAGGCGGTTGCGAGGTAGGGCACCATCTCGCCGGTTTCGAAGTCGCGGGTCACGAGCGGCTCGACAGCATTGATGCAGCCGTTGCAGTTGGCCTCGGAAGACGCGAGGTACCCGGCGAGCGACGGCATTTCGGAGGCAACAGCCACCGTCAACACGCTCTCCTGGGCGTTCACGGATTGGAGCGCGGGCACCAGCACCAGCGCTGCCAGGATGGTAACAAGAAAGGTCTTACGCATGTACTCTCTACTCCTGTGCACGAAGAAACACTCGGTGTGCGAAATTGCCACCAGGTAAGAGTTTAATCAGCCCAGCGCCGAAATATGTCCGCCATTTGGGGGACACACCCGCGACTAAAAGCGCTTGTGATCCACAAGAATCCCGTCTTCGGTAACCGTGACAATGCTGAAGCCCGGCGTGGCGCTGAACGCCTTCGGTGCGATGCTGTAGAACACACCCTCACGCGAGTGGTTCATGGCAACGTGCACATGCCCAGAGAAAACACCGCGTAGCTTCGGCCCAGCTTTACGCAATACCTCGTGTATGGCGTCGGCATTGCGTATGATGAAGTAGTCCTTGGCTTCATGGAATATTTGATAGGGCGGGTGGTGGATGCCAACCACCACCGGGCGATCGTCCGCTGCTGTGATGTGTGTTTCCAGCCAGGCGAGTTGGCCATCGGTGAGGAAATACTCCGTCCCGTCTTTGTTTGTTGCGCTGTCCACGCAAACGAACAACACACCATTCACCTCGAAGATATGATCATACGGTTCGTTGCTCGTGCCCTGGCCTAGCAAACCGGGATACACGTTCTCGACCTTGTCGTGGTTGCCGTTCACATAGTAAATGGGGACGCGTAACCCACCGAAGATGGACCGTACACGGGTGTAATCCTCGGCAGTGCCTTGCTGGGCGATGTCCCCCGTATGCAGCACCAAGTCGATTGGCGCATCGAGCGCATTGATTGCCCCGACCATCGCCTCGCACGCCTGGATAGCCGAAGGGTATGGATACAGGCTTGCAGCCTGCGATTGCTCATCCAATGTGGCTAGGATGTATGTGCGGATGTTTTCGGGTAACTCGGTTCTGGCCTGCTCGCGCACCAGCGCGGAAGCAAGGCGTTCGGCGACGCCAGCCTCAGGCTCGATGTGTGTATCGGAAATGTGAATGAAACGGACAAGTGGCAGTGACATGCGCTTCGGGTCCTCCTGTGCCTAGAGCTTATCCCTAACGGAAATCATGTTGGGTTCGAGCAACTCGATTCGCGTGCCTTGCGGATCGACGAGCCATGCGTTCTTGTTGTTCCCATTGTTGACCACGCGGGGGGCCACGCTGAATTGTGCCCCTTTGGCTTTCATCGCAGCGACAGTTGCCTCGATGTCGTCAACCTCGAAGCATAGGTGGGGCCACTCGGTCTCGTCGAAGGCATCGCGCTGGATCAGTTCGATCTGCACTTCATCTTCGGTGGTTCCGAGCAGAGCCAATTCGCCCGTTGCAAATTGGTAGCGCAGGTTGACGGATAGCCCCATCACCTCGGTGTAAAACCGAATCATCTCCTCGATGTCACGGACGCTAATGCCGATGTGATCGTTGCGTTTAATCATCTGTCGTTCCTTCCGAAATATTTTGCGAAATCAATAGTCCGCTGTGATCAAGTGCAGCGGTTCGAGGCCTTGCTCTAGGCGTACGATGTTTTCAACCGCAACTTCCATACGACGCCGCCGTGTACCGGGTGTGTAGGCCGCGCAATGCGGTGTCAGCAGCACGTTGTCTAACGTCTGCAGTGGGTGATCCGGTGGCAAGGGTTCCTCCTCGAACACATCGAGGCCAGCACCACGAATTTGCCTACTTTGCAGCGCGCGCAACAACGCCTGTTCATCGACGAGTGGCCCGCGTGCAATATTGACCAGCACCGCTGAGGTCTTCATCTGTGCAAATTCGGCATCGCTGAGCATATGGTGGGTTTTATCGTAAAGGGGCGCGTTCATCGAAACATAGTCTACCTGCGCGAGCATCTCGCCAAGTTGCGCTGGCTTCCCCAGGAATTCGACCTTGTACTCGTCGATGATGTCGTTGTCGAACTCAAGAATGTCAATGGCCATGATGCGCATGCCAAGGGCCGAGGCCCGTTTTGCCAGGGCGCGCCCGCTCGCCCCTAGGCCAATAATTCCCAGCGTGCTGTCGGCCATTTCGTGGCCAAGCTGCCTCCCCCAGGTAATTGTGCTGTTGAAGTACATGTTCTTCGCGAAATACATGATGAACATCAGGGAATGCTCTGCCAGCGGAATGGCGCTCGAGGCACCCGGCGAATGGGCCAGCGTCAGCCCATGTTCATGAAACCGCGGCACATTGATGTGGTCTACACCAACAGATGTCGCCTGCCACAGCTTGATCTCAGCAGCCGCGGCAGCGTCGATCATCTCATCTGTGCCAAGGTTCACCGCCGTATCCACGACTGTATCCAGGCCGACGAACTGTGGAAAGGTCGGTTGGCTCCAATCGAATTGGGTGATTGGAAAGCGTCCGTCCACGGCGTTTTCAAAGTCGCGGAACCACACTTGCGACATCTCCGGTGGGTAACGTGACGTGTCGGGTTTACCGAT
>CAYSVE010000474.1:0-4989 GCA_964434365.1 uncultured Anaerolineaceae bacterium
ACATCCGGGTCCTCGAGGGGATGCGCTTGCAGGTTTTCGAGTTGCTGTTCGGCGGCGGTGCCGTAGATGCCGAGGTTCAGCACGGCGTAGTCGTCACCAAGTTCGCGCGCTAGGACGTTGGTATAACGATCGTCTGGGTTCTCCAGGCCCCACCCTGCGGTAAACGAATCCCCGACGACGGCCACCGTCGTTTTACCCGCCCAATCTTCGGGTTGCCAGTCGCGGTCGCGGTAACCGAGGTCATTCTCCTCGTAGTAGCGCTCCAACCAGTTGACAGTAGACAGTGAGAGAACATTTTCCGATTGCGCGTGGAAGTAGCGGAAATAGATTTCTCCCGCGCCAAGCATCAAGAGCACGGAAGAATATGCCGTGAGCACATTGAGGGCGATGGTTCGTCGCCAGCGAGCCAGTATAATAAGCACGAGTACGGGTGCGAGTAGCACCAGAATGATCTGGATCATCGTTTCCGGTTGCATTGCGGTCTGGGCAATGGCATTATCGCCCCGGGGCAGGTAAAACTCAATGGAGATTGGAGCGCGCTTTGGCACAGACGGAGGTTCGGCCAGCTACCCTGGATGATACGTTCGCGATCAGCGAACTTGCCCAGTCACGCATCGTTGCGTGGCAGCGAATCGATGAAAGCGGGGCCGTGCGCGATATTCCCTACACCTCGTTGAGCATTTACGAGCGCTGGCTGCATGGTGGCCCGTGGATGAGCGTGGAAACCGGCGCGTTGCAACTCAGCCATTTGCTGCGACGGGGCGGCTTGGCCCTGGTTGCTGTGCAGGATGGACGCATCATCGGGTACGCCGAGGCCCATACAGGCCACGAACCAGACCCGTTTGGCTTCCATTTGCACCTGGCTCGCCTGGAGATCCACGATGGCTACGAGGATGCGGGCGCAGATGATGCGATCATCACAGCGGTGGTGGAAGGTGCACAGCGCCTGGGTGTGGCGCGCATTACCGTAAACTGCCCAACCAGCGACACCGAGACCGCTGCATTTTATGCGCTCCACAAATTCAAAATTATCGCCAGTATGCGCCGCATGAGCCTCTCGGCGCGGACGGGGCAGGTCTTCTACAGGGCGAGCGACCATGAAGAGGACGATCATACTGTCATCGATGGGTGGCACCTGTGCATCGGACGGTTGGGGAGTGCACGGCATCAATGGGTGACGCACTGGCCGCGCACCTGGGATGCCATGCCGGAAATGCTCGCGCGGCGCACGCATCGGATGACGTTTAATGCCGCAGGTAACGACGCCTTCGTGCTGGTTCGGCAGCAGATTTACGCCCCACGCAGCGCCGATGTCGCGTGCTGGACGCCCAAACCGCCCTCTGGCCAGTTGATTACCGCCATCCGCGATTGGGCACATCGCGAGGGCTACCGTACACTCGTGCTACCCACGCTGGATAATTACGTCAATGCGCTAGGGCTGGATGCCGAACCCGACGGCTACCGCGAAGACATTTACTCCTTTCGACTGAGCTAAACGGACCCACGATGCCACTGTATAAACCCGAACACGTCGAGCACAATATCGTCAACGGAAACATCCAAATCGTTATGGATGACGGCAGTAACTTGCCCGCGTACTGGTCGCACCCCACCGACGGCAGCAAATATCCGGGCGTTGCCCTTATACATAACTGGTGGGGGGTCACGCCCATCATCCGGCGGATGGCACACCTGTTCGCACAAACGGGGTACTATGTCATCGTGCCGGACCTGTTCGATGGGGCGCGCCCAACCACACCACAGGCGGCGATGAAACAGGTCGAGAAACTAGGCGACAATGGGTATCCGCGCATCCATGCGGCGCTGAGCGTGCTGGAAGGCCACCATAAGTGCAACGCAAATGTTGCGGCGGTGGGCATCGGCATGGGCGGAAGTCTCGCTTTCGAGGCGGCGATAATCCGCCCGGATCTTGAGGCCGCAGTGGCGTACTACGGCTTTCCGCAAAAATCGCTGGGCCGCTTCGAGCAGTCGAACACCCCGATTCTCGCGATTTATGGCACGCAGGATACCATCATCCAGCCAGTGGTGGTGCGCAAACTCGCGCTGGAGCTAGGCCAAACATCGCTGAAGGACAAGCACAAGGTCGTGTCTATCAAAGGGGCATCGCACGACTTCGTGTCGGACAACGCCGACGAGCCTCGTCGCAAGCAGGTGTTGGAGGCATGGACACACACAGTGAGCTTCATCGAGCAGTACCTCGATGGCCCGGCGTACCCGCCAAAGAAGCAAAAGGTGTATTGAGTGATGCGCCGCCAAATGCTCGTGGTGGCGTTGGTTCTTGCACTTTCGGTGAGCCTTCGCGGCGCACCGCTCCCCTTCTCGACGGTGAGCATCGGCGGCTTTGCGGTGGACCTCGCCCTGTTTGTTGGGTATTTGTATCTGGCGCGGTCGCTTTTTCGGTTGCCATTTGCGATCAACGTGGCCGTACGGCGGCTGCGTCATGCGCGCGAGTACTACGGTGTGGGGGAGCCGGGCGCGCTATTCGACGGCTTCTACCGGGGCTTTCTGGATCACAATCGCTTCCAGAGCGGCCCGCTAGCCCTGTTCGACCGCGCGGGGCTGCTGTTTTTTGTTTGGCACGCCAGCACCCCCGGCCTTGGAGAATTTTTGATGGGGCTAGGTGGGCCGCTCGGTGTACTGGTGATGCTCATCGTGTATTTGTACCGGGGCAACTTTGCCCTGTTGCTGGATGACCCTTTCGAATCGCGTGGGTTCCTCAACGCGCCGAACTTACGGCTTCCGCAGGATTAACCCACCCGCACTAACGAAAAGATTGCGAAAACCGCGCGCCGATGCACGATAGCGTGTCGATAGCGACCAGCCTGTTTAGCACAGTACCGACTCAACCGTGTGCACGGAGTAAATCGGCCTGGAGCGTTTTGAGCATGCGCTCGACATCGGCCAGTTCGACGTTGCCGTCGACGATGGGGATCGTCTCGGAATTATCGACCTTGAGGAAGAACGTGCCCTCGGTGGGATAGTCGATGTTAGCCTGGGCAGCGAACAGGAGGGCGTGCAAACATCCAAGTATCGAACTCGCTTGCGAACCAACCATCACGCCCTTGCCGCGTGCAAGCACGGTTTGCATCATCGTTTTGGAGGTGCTGAAACCGGTACGCGCCGTTTTGATGTTGAGTATGTCGAAGGTATCGAACGCGAGTTCGCGGGCCAGGTCTACCGGGGTGAAGGCACTGTCATCGGCAATGATCGGCATCGGGCTGTTCGCGCGGGCGTTACCCCGAAGCTGCAACTTGTTGATGGGAAGGGGTTCCTCGCAGTAGACGACGCTGTACTCCGCCAAACGATTGAGGTCGTTGATAATGTCGTGGTCGGTAAACGTCTGGTTGGCGTCAGCATACAGGCTAATTTTTGCGCCGTACATCGCGCGAATGTCTCGCAGAAGCCCCAGCTCGCGGTCGAAGTCCTTGCCGACCTTCACCTTGAGGCAACGTACCCCGGCCTTGTACACCGCTTCGACCTCTCGTAGAACCGAATCGCGATCACCCGTGCCGAGGATGTAGCTCACTCGAATCCGCTTGCGCGTGCTGTTCAGCAACTTGCCGAGTCGTTTGCCGGTGCTGGCCGCATAGGCACTCCACAGCGCGATATTCAGCGCCCCACGCGCCGTGTTGTTGTTCCGCACGATGGCGATGGCTGAATCGGCAGCTTGCAAGTCGTCAGCAGACGCGATTGGGTGCCCTTGCAGCCGAGGAACGTACTCGCGGGCGACAACGGCTGCTACCGACTCCGGGGTTTCACCGTAGACGGTGGGCCGGGGTGTTCCTTCGGCGATGCCGACGGCACCATCGGTCAATTCTGCAAGGATGAGCATGTGATTGAGTTCGGTCAGGGTGTGGCCCGCGCCCCAATTCAACGGCGCTTTGAGGGGTAGGGTATACGGCAATGTCGTGATCGACTTGATGGCGGGGGTCATTGGCGAATCCATTCGGTGAGTTGACGAGCAACATCATCCGGCGAAAGATCATCCATCACCAGACAGTGATAATTGGGGGTGTTGTTGGACGGGTCGTAGGGGGCAGCCCCGTAGTTTCGTGCCTCGGCACGGGCGGTGATAACGGCGCGTGGCAAAATCTCCCTGGTTTCCAGCATTGCCCGTACCTGAACTGCCTGTGCTTCTCCCAAAAATGCGAGGTCGACAGCTCCGGTTGCCTCAGTATCGAAGTGGTCGCCGCGCGTGCTGAGGCGTTTGAGCCGTAGCACGGGGTCGATCCATAGTTCGAACACGCGCCAATTCGGGCAGTTCGTGAGCACATAGCGAATTTCGTGGGGACCCCGCACACCTTCGGACAACACAACCTCGTCGGCGTTACCAGCGATATGCAACCATGCGAACACGGCGGCGGCCCCACCGGGGTGAATGTGCTGGGCAAAGTACCGGGTGTGTTCGAAGCGTTCGGTGCGATCCGTCACAGGTCGGACCGTTGCTCCCCGGTGAACCTGTGCCGTGGGAATCACGACGAGGTCGGCCAGCGCACGCCGCGACGGGATGCGGTCGGTGGGGTGGGGCAAGCGTCCCAAGGCCGTCGACTTGCCAGTACCCGTTAGGCCCACAACCATGCACACGCGCTGGTTAGTCAGGGGTGTATAGCCATCGGCAGGGCCGATGCGCACGCCGTCAGGTAAAACGGGGGGGACGTGTGGTTGCACATGGGCGCGATAGAAGGCAAACGCATCAGGTATCATGCGACGGCCTCCTCAACTGCGCGCCGCCGACCGGTCGGCACATTAACCCATACCAGCAACCCACCACCGATGACGAACAATGCAACTAAGCTCAAGATCGCAGGGCGGCTGCTACCGAATATCTGCACCGCCCCGGCGAAGAGCAGCGGCCCGGTAATCGCACTATACTTCGACATGACGCTGAACAAGCCAAAGAACTCCCCGCTTTTCTGCGGCGGAGACATACTCGCATACAGGCTACGGCTAAGTGCCTGGCTGCCCCCC
>CAYSVE010000475.1:0-4987 GCA_964434365.1 uncultured Anaerolineaceae bacterium
AGAGACAAAAACTTACTTCTTATTCTGGACAACTTCGAGCATATGATCGACATGGCCCCGTTCGTTGCCGATTTTCTGATGGCGGCCCCCAACGTGCAGGTACTCACGACATCGCGCGAGCGTTTGAACCTGAGCCACGAGGTTGTGTACCTGTTGAGTGGCTTGCAGGTGTCCGACAGGGACTTTAACTATGCCGCAGAGTTGCTGGTGCGTTGCATCGAACTGCAAGACCCGACGTATATCCCGAGGGCCGACGATGAGCGACACATCAAGCGTATTTGCGAACTCACCGATGGGATGCCACTCGCGTTGGTATTGGCGGCCAGTTGGGTGCAAATGTTACCGCTCGCAGAAATTGCAGATGAGATTTCGCAGGGCATCGACATTTTAGAAACCCAGATGCGCGACATCCCCGCACGCCAGCGCAGCATGCGTGCCATTACCGAATCGTCGTGGGCGCGGCTAACGCCTCGCCAGCAGGGTGTCTTCGCGAAGCTGTCGGTTTTCCACAGTGGGTTCACGCGCGAGGCAGCCCGCGCGGTCGCCGGGGCCACGCTGCGCGATTTGCAGGTTCTGGTGCATCGCTCGTTGTTGTTGGTCGTCGACCAACGGTTCGAAATTCACGAGTTGCTGCGCCAATTCGCCTACGAAAAGCTGTTCGACAACCCGGAGTCGCTGCCGAATACCATCGACGCCCACACACGCTATTACATCAACTTCCTTGCGGAGAAGATGCCCGATTTATGGGTGGGAGACCAATTTGGTGCGGCAAACGACATCGAAGCGGACCTCGATAACATCCGCGCGGCTATCGGGTGTGCGGTCGCAACGCATGATACGACCATGCTCCACAGGGGAATCCAGGGGGCGTACACATTTTTCGAACTGAGCGGGCGCTTCAAAGAAAGTGTGGAAATCGCGGAGGCTGTTGCCGAACAGTATGCCAGCGCCGAAGATATCGATGAGGTCTCGTTGCGTGTGAGTGCCCTCGCCGAAATGGCCTGGTTGTATGCACGCTTCGCGCGGATCAAAGACGCGCGCACCGCCATCGAGGAGGCCGACGCAATGTATAAAGCGCATGGCCTCACGGGTGAGAACATCTTTGCCCGGTCCAATGTGACGGTGGCCTTCGCGTTTGTCGAATTGATGGAAACACACATGGAGCGGGCCACCGAACTTGCGGAACAGGCGTTGGAAAATGACCCGACGCCCTATACTTACGCGCTGGCGTACTACATCCTAAGTAGTATTGCCTATAGCGAGGGACGTTACGCCAAAACCCTGGCGGACGCGCAGCAAAGCTACGACACAGCGTACAAGGCGGGGCACCGCTGGTTTACGGCGTACGCGCTCATCAACATGGCCGAGGCGGAGTTCGAGCGTGGGCACGATGACCGGGCGCTGGCCTATGCCAAAAAAGCCCACGACCTGCGCGCGCAAATCAACGACCCGGAAGGGATTTCGATGGCGGCGCAGATGTTGGGGCAGGTGGCCTTCCGAAGAGGCAACTACGCCGAGGCCGAGGTGCGCTTCCGCGAGAGCCTGAAGCACGCCCGCACCACGGGCGACACAGGGCGAATTATCAACGCGTTGCGTGGCCTCGGCGATACCTTCCTGCGGCAGCACCGGTTCTCGGTGGCGCGCGGCTTTCTGTTACAGGCCCTGGAGCTATCTCGTAAAACGGCGTTGGAGCAGTACACGTTGCGCAACCTGCACAGCATCTCGCGTTTGCTCCTGGCCGAAGGTCGTCACGAAGATGCTGCCGCGCTTGCCTCGTTTTTGCTGGCGTACCCCAATACACAGGGCCAGTTGCGCGGCTTCGTCCACGAAACACGCGACGAACTTAGCGAACGCGATCGCTGGGTGGAAGAAAGTCCCTACACCACGCTCGATGAGGCCGTCGCAGCAGCTCAGATGTGGTTGGGCGTGCCCGCAAGCCTCACGTAACTCAGGTGCGCAGGTAGCTCGCCCCGTTTACATCGATGATGCACCCGGTCATAAATTCGGTGCCGGGGGCCGCGAGGAACAACACCGCCTGCGCCACTTCGGCAGGCGTTGCCACCCGCCCCAACGGGCTTTGATTGCGAATGCCGTCGCCGCGTGGCCCGTTGAGGATGTCCTCGGCCATGTCAGTCTCCACGAAGCCAGGTGCTACCGTACCGATGAAGACACCGTGCGGTGCAAGCGCCTGCGCCATCGATTGCCCGAAGGCGTTTAGGCCAGCCTTACTTGCGCCGTAGGCCGGTGCGGTTGGTTCGCCACGGAAGGCCCCACGCGAGGACACATTCACGATACGCCCACCCCCACGCGGTATCATATGCTGCGCGATGCGATACGTCAGGTGTGCGGGGCCGGTCAGGTTCACAGCGATGGTGCGCGCCCACACGGCGGCCCACTCGTCGGTGTCGGTTTCGTCGAAGGGGTGCTCCACGTAGATGCCCGCGTTATTGACGAGAATATCCACCTCGCCAGTTTGCTCGATGACGCGGTCTGCCATTGCTGCGATAGTATCGGTATCGGCCATGTTAGCCTGCGCGAGGACATGCCCCTCACCGGCTAGTGTCGCGAGGGTGTTCGCAGCCGCGTCTCGGTTGGTGTTATAGTGAACGACCACGCGCGCGCCGGCCTCCGCAAACATCCGCGCTATTTCTCGCCCGATCCCGCGCGATGCACCGGTAATCAGCACTGTTTTCTCCGCAAAGTCGAAGTTCATCGTTGCTCCTTTTTGTTATGGGCAAAGTGTAATGCGTGTGGCCTTCCGGCGATATAATAGCAATGTACTCAAGAGGAGCCGCCCATGGCTGAAATTATCCGGCTTAACACTGCACTTTCCAACTCGTACCTCATCCGCGATACCGGCACGATTCTCGTCGATACGGGTGGGCCGAAGGGGCTACCCAAACTCCTCAGCGAGATGGAACGTTACGACGTGCGCCCGCGTAACCTGAACATGATCCTGCTCACACACGCGCACTACGACCACGCCGCAAACGCCGCTGTGCTGAAAACCCACACGAACGCACCAGTCGCAGTCCATGCTGATGATGTTGCCCAACTACGCGAGGGGCACAATGGGAAGATTCGGGTGCGGTTTTACAGTGGGTACTTCTACAGGCCGTCTGTGTTGGCCTACGACGGACTTTCGCCGGATATGGTGCTCGAAGACGGCTATAGCCTGGAACCGTTCGGGGTGCCGGCAACTGTGATTCACACGCCGGGGCACACTTACGGTTCCGTGAGCATCATCGTTGAGGGGGGCGGCGCAATCGGCGGCGATTTGATCGGCGGGGGGTACGGTATCGGCGTTGGGCGGTTGTTCCCCGGCTGGCCGCATCGCCCGTTCATCGCCGTCGAACCGGCGTTATTAAAGCCGAGCATCGAGAAGGTGCTCAGCCACGAGCCGGAGTTGATCTACTTGGGGCACGGTGGGCCGGTGAAACCCGAACGCGTCCGGCGCGTTTTTGGCCTCTAGCCCACTACCACCCCCACACCGTCACCTCGCCGATGTGCAGCAGCCCGGCCTCATTTACGCCCAGCGCATCGAGGCGTGTACCATCGGCCCACTGGTAGACCGTCAGCATCACATCGGCGTAAACCGGGTCTTCCATCGGCGGGAGGGCAATCGTGCGTTCATCGAGGTACATTTTGCCCGGCTCCCACTCGGTCACCGAGGCGGGCGGCGCGTTGTTTGGGTCGTAGTCGGCGGCCTGGGGTGCGCCGTCGTGGCTCGCGAGGATGCTGCCATCGTCATGTAGCTGCACCGACACGCTGAAATCGGTGCCCACCGGCTTATCGCCGGACCACCACAGCCGCACGACCGCCTCGTCCTGCTCGTACAAATCGACCGGGCCGCGCGGTGGTTTATCCCCGGCGACCCACTCGGCACCGTGGAAGCGCAGGCCGTTCGCGAAGGGGACCCCTTCGATGTTCGGTGGGGCCTCGTAGATGCGTGCCAGCAAATTCCACGGGCCGAAGAAGCGCCCCGCAACCCGCATCTCGCGGACTGCGTCACGGGTGGGTTCGTGGTTGCGACCGTCGATGCTGAGGTACCACACACGGCGGTGCCCGTCCGGGCTTTCGACGAGGGGCAGGTTGTCGCCAAACACGCCATAATAGTACGCGAACTTGTTCGCCTCGCCCTCGTAGCCACCCACGCAATCGCTGAAGCACAACTGCGGGTCGATGAGCATGACATCGCCTGGTTGCGCGTTGTTCGCAACCGCGCGGAAGACGCTCTCGTGCGGGAGCGGTGTGTAGCGCTCGTTGACGTAAGGCGCGTAGGCCAGCCCGGTGATGAAGATCAAGGCCGGGGTGTAGGCGACGTTCGGTAGCCGCCCGATTCCCGCGCCGATCAACAGGGCGATGGCGAACAGCCCCCACCACACATACCGTGCAGAGAGGAAATACACCACCGGCACACTGAAGGCGCCGTACAGGACCAACGGTGCACCTAATGCCAGCAGGAGCGCCCACGTCGTCAGGCGTAGTTTGGGGCGTGTGAATGCGAGCGCTGCACCAACCACAAAAACCACACCCCACACCACCGACCACGACCCCGCAAACGACGACATCGTGCCGATGAACGCCTCGAAGATCGGGGGTAGGTCCGGGTTGATGTCGCTGGCACGCTCTACGCGGTTGGTGAACACATCCAGCTTGCGCACGACCTCTGGCATCGCCAGCGCAAGGGCGATGACCCCTGGTTGCCACCAGCGCCATACTGCGCGTGGATGCATGATCAGCGAGTACAGACCGATGAGGGCGAAGGGCACTACGGCGGTATACGTCGTGTAGAACATCGCCGCGAGAAGGATCGCCAGCGGGGCAGCGCGTCGCCACCCGGGCCGCCCGAAGAACCACACGGTTGCCCAAACGGCCAATGGAAACAGCGCCATCAGGAAGCGGTATGCGGGCAAATAGGTGATGGGGACCCCGGTGTCCCCGATGGCGCTGTGGGCGGCCGGCAGGCCGAGGCCGTGTTTTTCGT
>CAYSVE010000476.1:0-4978 GCA_964434365.1 uncultured Anaerolineaceae bacterium
GGTCAACATCAGCAGGCCGGCGGTGCTCCACACAACCAGGCACCCCACCACCAGCCCACTCCACACCCGCACAGTCAACACATCCATCGTGGGCGTGTGTGCAAACAAAACCGCGCTGATGCACGCGCCACCCAATACGATTATGGCGGCGCTTCTCATGGGACGACGTACAGCACGTAGCTGACCTCGCGTGGCACGTTAAACGGCGTATACTGCGGCTCCACGCCCCACGTTTCTTCAATGAGCGCACGTCCCTCGGCGGCATCCCACGCGACGAAGTACGCCACCGGCCCCTCGATTTCGAGCAACTCTATCGGAATAACTTGCTCCGGTGTCGGCTCGGTGGGCCAGTCGTACCATGTCACATAACTGATGACGGGATCGCGTCCTACTGTCTTGAATAGGTCTTGCAGCACCGCCGTGTCCACAAGGTTGGTAAAGGCCACTACAATTGGCATGTCATCTGGTAAATCGCGGTACGCCGCGTGGTACGCGATGTCGCTGTAGTCCTCGTTGGAGCCGCGCACGTAACTATGGTACTGCGGCAGATGCACCCCAAAATAGTAGCCTACCTGCGATATTGCGAGCAGCACCGCCAGGAGTAACGCCCCGCGCCGCCACACGAACAACAGCGCCCAGGCCATCGCCAAGGCCAAAAACGGAAACGACACCACGAATCGTGTTGGTAGTGCCGGGGTGGTAATAAGCCCATTGCCGAGGATGGTTAACAGAACGATGAGCGCCGGGAGAAGTCGGTTGCGTCGCCACCCGGCCACCGAAAGCGATACCCCCAACAGAAACAGTGGCACCAGCCAAGGTAGCAATACCTGCCGGCCATAATACGCGCCGTTCTGATCCCACAAGTGCACAAAGTGGCGGAGGTTCGGGCCAAAGCGCTCGTTCAGCACAGTGTTGATCTGATAGAAGCCTTGCGACGACATCAACCGTTGCAGCCAGTAATCGCGCGTTACTGCCTGTATCGTCAGGCGCGGCGTGGCCGTGCCCAACGAGAGCGAAGTCCCAAGCAGTATCGGCACACCCAGCAGCGCCATCGCGCCGATTGCGAGACCGTAGCCGCGTCGGTGCAATCCGCGCAGCCACAACGGCGCAAACAACAACACCGCTGTGAAGAGCAAACGCCCCACCTCGTAGAAGTAATGCCCCATGCCGAACGCCAGCCCGGCCCACACATATGTCGACGTAGACCCCGTCCGCGCCCCACGGACCAGCAGCGCCGCCCCGGTCACCCCGAAGAGCGGGTCTGCGATGTTGTTAAGCGCACTCCGGCTAAAATGGATGTGTGGCGGCAAGGTTGCAAGCAGCAGCGCCGCCACGATCGAAACAACGTGAGCGTGGCGTAGCCGCGATTGCGAAGGCGGCGAGCCTCGCCCGCCATCCGAAGACAACGCCACTTCCCATGCCAGCCAATACACCGCCCCGACGGTCAGCGTGCCGAACATCACACTTGGCGCACGAAAACCCACAAACCCCGTCCCAAAGACGGCTGTAGCGAGCGATTGCAGGTAGATATACATGCTCGAAAACGCTGAGATGCGTGCCATTGGCCGCAGAAGACCAAAGGGGGAGCCGTCCCACAAAGCCACCACTGCACTCACGAAGTGTGCCTCATCCACCCAGGTACGAACATACGAAAGATCGTAGGCCCGCAACCCAAACGCCAACATCAGGATAGGGATCAAGGGCCAATGGACGCGCCAGTTCACGCGTGGGGGCCGCAAGGGGCCAAAGCCCCCCCCGACCGTCACAATCACGGCGACCAGCACGGCAAACTGTATCGTCAAATTGACCCAGCCCAGGGCAAACAGGTTTTGCAACGTGAGCAGCGTCATCAACCCCACACCGACGGCCAGCCAACGCCGCCGTAGCGGTTCCAACCGAATCACCTGCACCGACGTTGTTGGGGTCGTCTCGTAGGGGCGGGGGCGCGTAGACACAGCCCTTCGCAATGCCTCGTCCGCATGCCGTTGGTAAACCAACACGCCCACCGTCCCCAGCCCCCATAGCGCCAACCCACCGTTGAGGAACCAATCGGCGCGGGGGCCGGGTGGCAACCTGAACGACAATAGCGCTCCACCAATACCGATCGTTAGGAGCGCGAACAATTTTGCTGTCAGTTGGGCCTTCAAGGTATAAACGAGCTACCTGGCGCTTTCTTCGACACAAAATCGTGGATGAACCCGCCGCTGTCGGTTGCCATCAGCACCCCGGTAATCTTATCGACTTCCAGTGTTTGCAAGTTCTCGATGAGTTTGGTCACCTGGTCGCGCATGATGAGCATCACCGTGTCCCAGTTGACGCCGTCCGGCAGTTGCGGTTCGCGCACAGCGCGCAGGCTCTCAAGGTAATCGATAATCGGCTCGGGGTCATCGAAGACGAAGCGCGAGGGTAAATCGTGGCGTACCACCGCAAAAAACTGACGCCCCAATAGCGTCGTGCCGTTTTCCAACGAGAAGCGATTGTGCAGCGGCTGCGGCTGGCGCACATCGCGGGCGGCCCCCGGTGGCGACACCAGCAAAATCGCCCGGCGGAACAACTCGCGGAACTGTGGCTGCGTATGAATGCTGTTCGTCGCGGCGATGAACACCCCCTCACGCTTGAGCACCCGGCGGCACTCGCTGATCGCCTTCTCGACATCGGGCGCGAGGTATAGCATGTGGTTCGCCATCACGACATCGAAGCTGTTATCCTCGAAGGGCAACATTTCCACGGCCCCCCGTGCGACTAACCCTTCGGCGAGGTGCTTCTTCACGATGCCATGCGAGTAGTCCACCCCCAGGTAATCGAGGTTCGGGTACTTCTGCCGCAGGTAATCGAAGTAACGGCCCGTCCCGCTACCGACGTCCAGCACGCGTTCCGTCCCTTGCCAGGGCATCAGGTCCATCGTCCACTGGACGAAGTCCACAGCAGGGTCAGAATACTGTTCGTGGGTCTCCACACGCACGCGCCAGCTATCGTCGGTGGCGTACTGCTGGCGCAGCAGGTCAAGGTCGGGTTTTTGAAGCATCAGTCACTTCCCGTTATGGGGCCAGTTAGTTTGCATCATCTACAATATGCCAGAAAATCGGAGAGAGCAATACGTATGGTCACTTTAGCCGATATTACCCTTGCACGCTACCGACTGCGTGAATACTTGCGCCCAACATTGATGGAAGCCGCACCGATCCTCGGCCCGGGCGTCCACCTCAAGTTAGAGAATACCAACATCACGCACGCCTTCAAAATTCGCGGTGCAGTCAATGCGGCGCTCGCGCTCCATAACCCACAACGGGGCATCGTCGCAGCCAGCAGCGGCAACCACGCGCAGGGTGTGGCCTACGCCGCGAGCCTCGTCGGCGCGAAGGCGAAAATTTACATGCCGAAGGCCACACCCGCCCGCAAAATCAACGGGGTGCGCGCCCACGGCGGCGAACCCGTGCTCTATGGCGACACCGTCGACGGGGCCGAGGCCGCCGCGCGCAAAGTCGCAGCCGAGGAGGATTTGCACTACATCTCGCCCTACAACGACGCCGATGTCGTGGCCGGGCAGGGTACCATCGGCCTGGAAATCCTCGACCAGATGCCCGATGTCGCGCGAGTGCTCGTGTGTGTGAGCGGCGGCGGCCTCATCGCAGGCATCGCGACGGCGATCAAAACGCTACGGCCCGATGTCGAGATCATCGGCGTGGGCGCGGTGAATGCCCCCGCGATGTACAACTTCTTCCACAAAACGAATCTTCCCCATGCCGAACACACTCTCGCCGAAGCGCTCGCAGGCGAAATCGAGGAAGACTCCATCACGCTAGACCTCGTGCGCCGTTATGTCGACGATGTGGTGCTCGTCGATGAAGCGGCAATCGCCGAGGCCATGCGCTGGACGGCCTTCGAAGCCGGGTGGATTGCCGAGGGCGGCGGCGTGGTGTGCATCGCGGCCCTGCTGAACAAACTGGTAGAGTCGGCAGAATTTGCCGGGCCGACGGCGGTCATCGTCAGCGGCGGCAACGTCGACGAGGAGACCCTGAAGTCGGTGCTGGCCGGGTAGGGGTGACGGGCAAACGCGGGCGAGGCTCACTATGTCTCGCCTGCGGCCATACACGGCGCGTGTTATTGCTTCAACGCCGCATCGAAGAAGGCAATCACCCGGCGGCGATACTCCTCACCGCCCGCGTAGTAGAAATCGGTGTGGCCTTCGTCGGCGTAAATCGTTAACTGGACGGTCTGTAGCGCGGCGCGGACGAGCCGTAACGTACTATCGACGGGCACGATGTCGTCATCGCTGCCGTGGACCAACTGCACCGGACGGTCGGCGAGGGCGTGCATGTTGCCAATTGGGCTTGCAAGACGGAGGTCTTCATCGACGGCACGACCCGCGAACCACACGAGCAAGTCTGCTGCCGGGCGGGCTGGTAATCTGAAGTCCATGCGGGCACGGTCGCCGATGGCATCGCGCAGGCTGCTGAAGGCGCTGTTAACCCACACCGCGCGGAACTCCGGCATTTGCTGCGCACTCAGCAGCACCGTCGTACCGCCCATGCTCCCGCCCATAATGCCGATGCGCCCGTTATCGACCGCCGGGTCGGCGAGCATATGGTCGAGCGCCGCGCGCACGTCGAACACCTCTCGTACACCGAATGTGAGGAAGCTGTCGGCGCTTTCGCCGTGCCCACGCATATCGAGCATCAGCACGCCGTAGCCCTCGGCGTACAACATCGACGCCTCCTCGACCATCGCGGCGCGGTTATTGCTGATGCCATGCACAAACACGACTGCCGGGCCGGGTTCATCGGTGGGGGGCGGGGCGTACCACGCATTCAGCCGCACCCCATCCTGGGTCGTCAACGAAATGGTGCGATTACCCGTCACACCCTGTTCGTTCGGGGTCGTCCATGGTTGGCTGCGCGCCATCGGCTGGGTGAGGCGCTGCGCCTGCACATACGCCACGACCACCAACGCAACCATCAACAGAGCGGCAACCGTCGGC
>CAYSVE010000477.1:0-4959 GCA_964434365.1 uncultured Anaerolineaceae bacterium
GCCGCTGAACCTGTTCCGCGAGTGGCTGCTGCCCCTCAGCGGGATGAGCGTGCCCCCGGTCGATGATCCGCACCCCGAGGCGTACGAATCGGTGCAGTTGTTCGAGCGCACCGCCCAACGCGTGAATCCGCGCTTTTCCCTCGCAGACTACCTCGACCCGGTAGCCGAAATCTGCCGGTTGGTCGACGGCCTGCCGTTGGCGATTATCGTTGTGGCCGGGTGGACGCAAGTCGTGCCCATCGACAAAATTATCGACGCCATCGAAGAGGGGCAAGAGTTCAGGCTGCCCTTTCAGCAAACCTTACCGCCCCGGCATCAAAGCCTGGAACGGGTGCTCGACTACACGTGGAGTACCCTCACCGAAACCGAACGCTACGCACTCACGGCGCTGTCGGTGTTCAGTGGGGCCTTCGGCCTGGAGGATGTTGAGCAAGTTGCAGAGGTGGACCTCATGGTACTTACTGCGATGGTGCAACGAGCGCTCGTCCAAAAATACGAAGACCGCTACCGGATGCACGGCCTCGTGTGGCGGTATGCGCGCAAACAACTGCAAAACAGCCCGGCCCGCACGGCCCTCGGCGAGCGCTACCGCGACCACATGCTGCGGAAGCTGGATACGATTCGGCAACAAAACCCGATGATCCACGATTATTTGCTGGCAACCGAACTCGACTACGCCAACATCACCAACACCGATTGGATGGTGGCGGACTTCAAGCCGATGTACCTGCTCGCCATTTCGCCGTACTTGATGGCCTACTGGCAGGTCTCGCGTACCGATGCCATCCCCGCAGTGCTGAAAACACTCGAAGCCGCCGACACATCGCAACTGCCCTCGGAGACGGTGGCAGTGTTCAACTTGCAGTTGGCCCGGTTGTGGGCCAACGCCAACGACCGCCGCCGCGCCCGCGCTTACATCCTCCGCGCGATGGCGCACAGCGTGCTGCGGCTCGGCTGGCACGATGTGTGTATGCTATTCATGCTCTATCACTCGTTGGCCCACATGCCCAGCGCCACCCAACAGATTCCCGCCGTTGGCGCGGGCGACGACGACGCCACGATCATCCGCACGGTGCACCTGAAGCTGGCCTCGTTGTACGTCGATATGCGCGACTACATCGAGGCGTCCGGGTTGTTGGTGTACTTGTTGGAGCAAGCCGAAAGTTCGCTAGAACGCGCGCGGGTGACCGCCGTGCGCGGGGCCATCGCCGCCGAAAAGGACGACTACGCTGCGACGTTGGGCCACTTCCGCGATGCCCTCACCGATTTACCCGGCGACGCCGAACCGCTGCTGCGGTTGTCGTTGCATGTGGCGACGATGCGCGTGACTGCCGAACTCGACAAAGCCGAGGACGTGCGCGAGCACTTCGGTGCGGCGCTGCAACTCGCCATCGACGAGCGCGCAACGCCCGCCGCTGGCGACCTGCTCGACTTCGGCTCGGCAACGCCATGGCTCGCCGATGACCCCGGCCTCACCCCCGCGTTCGAAGCGGCCCGGCAACTCGTCGGCTGAACGCCACCCTCGCAGAAAACAAAAAACCCCGCCGAAGCGGGGTTATGATGATGGGCGCGCGCCTGCGCTACTGCACATAGAATATAAAGCGCGACTCGACGCCTGTATCCGTCACTGCGGTGATGACATGGCGGCCTGGGTCGAGGCTGCTGCCAGGCGCATTGCCGTAGCTGCTGCCGCTATTCCCATAAACTGACCAGGGTGTGGCGCTCTCCGTCGCTGCGTCGACGATGCTACCGTCCGGGTATTCGACCGTAAACCGAACTTGATTCACAGTTGTGGGTGCAGAGCCACTGAAATTGAAGTTCGATGTGCCGAGATCAGCAGTGACATAGGTTCCGCCACACTGCGCCCGCCCGAGAAATTCATCAGTCGTCGCGTTGACGAGTTCGTAGCGATACACGCCCCCGTCGACGCCGCCCATCTCCGCGCCGAGTTCGTGGACGATGCACGTGAACGTATCGCTGATGGTTTGGCCCAGCACCACCAGCACCACGATGGAGACCACCGCGACCAACACCAAAATGAGCGCATACTCGACAAGGCCCTGTCCGCGCTCACGATCCCTCCTCTGTAGTGACAATTGTTTCATGATGAACTCCAGTCGATAATAAGATGACTGTTCCTATCTTAAATTAAGCCAAGGGGGTGTGTCAAAACATGTAAATAAATTCTGATAGACGAAGGCCGTTAGTAAGCGAATCCTTACATAAAATCCGAATTTTGTGTGACTTCGGTAAATGTGTCTGCTGTCGCTAAACTTAGCATGCCGCCTACGACATGCAAGGCGCTCCACAAGCAATTTCACTCAGCGATACCAGCATGGGCGACGTTATGCCGCCATTGGCCATGCTGGGGCCGAGCACCATTGCTGGCAACCTTGCGAAAATTGGGTACACTCCCGCGCATCCGATGCACACATCCAAGGAGAAACCCCATGGTCCGGTTGAATCGATGGGCGGTGGTCGTTGCCCTGTTGGTCGCGTTTGGCGCGCTTGCGCCCGCCCTCGCCCAGGATGGCGTCAGCGAAACCTACGACGCCCTCCGCGCGATGGAAGCCGCGTTCGAAGTCAACGAGGAAGTCGTCACCTTCGCGGTCGAGGGGCAAACGGTCGTGGGCACGCTTGCTACCCCCGATGGCGAGGGGCCGTACCCCGTGGTGGTGATGTTCCACGGCTTTGGCAGCCCGCGCGACGAACTGCCCATCATCGACACCGCGGACGCGATGTTTAGCCGTACCGCACGCACCTTCGCCGAGATGGGTGTCGCCAGCCTGCGTATCGACTTCCGTGGCAGCGGTGAAAGCGACGGCGGCTTCGAGGATACGACCTTCAGCGGCCAAATCACCGATGCCCTGGCCGCCCTCGATTTCGTCGCGAGCCTTGAGGCCGTCGATACGGAGCGCATCGCAGTGTTGGGCATCAGCCAGGGCGGCCTCGTGGCGGCAGCCGTCGCCGGGCGCGATGACCGCGTGGCCTCCGCCGTGCTGTGGTCGCCGGTGGCGGTGCCCTACGCGACATACGCCAGCATCTTTACCACCGAGGGCATCCAGGCCGGGTTGGATAGCGGCGGCGAAATCGTGGACATCACCCTGCCGTGGGGCGCGGTCGTGAGCTTGCGCACCGGTTTCTTCGAAGAACTGTTCACTGTGAGTCCGCTGGCGGAAATCGCCGCTTACGATGGACCGCTGATGGTCGTCGTGGGCGAGCGCGATACACTCGTGTTCCCGCAGCCGCAGGCCGGGCAATCGTTCCTCGATTACCACGAGGGCGACGAACGCCTCATCTTGCTCGACGGCGACCACACCTTCGACATCCTCGGCGTGGGGCCAGAGCGCCTCGACGACGCGATTTTCTGGAGCCTCGCCTGGCTCACGGACACGCTGTAGCCTATGACGGAGGGCGTCACCTTTCGGCCTTTTTTGCCCGGCGACCAGGCCCGCGTGTATGCGCTGGTCATCGCCGGGCTGGCCGAGCACTTCGACGAGCCGAAGCCGTGGATGAACCCGGACCTCGACGACATCGCAACGACGTATGCAGGCGAGACGTTTCTGCTCGCAGTCGTCGAGGGCACTATCATCGGTTGCGGGGCGCTCATCACCGAGGATGAATCCACGGGCCGCATCGTGCGCGTTTCGGTCGCGCCAGCGCATCGGCGGCAGGGCTTAGGCCGTGCGATCAGCACGCAGCTGTTGACATCCGCGCGAGCACGAGGCTTCTCGGCGGTGGTCATCGAAACGAACAGTGCGTGGGCCGGGGCGTTGCGGTTGTATCAGTCGTTGGGGTTTGCCGAATATGACCGCACCGTGGACCCCGACCACGGGTATACCGAGGTCCACATGCGGTTGGCGCTGTAGCCTACGCGTCGGCGGGGGCGGCACCAGCAGCGGCGAAGTTCGCCAGCGCCCCGCTGATGCGCTCGATGGTCTCGTCGATTTCCATCAGGCCGTGGCGCTCTGCGATGAAGACCGGGTCGTTGTAGGTGATGAACACCGCGCCGTCCATGTCTTCCCACACGAGGAACTTCTGCGGCAGGTCCAGCCCCAGCGAGCGCTCGGCCTGCATCAGGCCGGTGCCGACGTTCGGGTTGCCGAAGATAATCAGCGTGGTCGGCGGCAGGTCGAGGTCCACACTGCCAGCATTCGCGCTGTGGTCGATAACCGCCGGGATGCGGAACCCGGCCTCTTCGATGGCAGCCTGCAACGCAGCCACGGTCTCATCGAAGCCTTTTTCGCTTTGCACGGTAATCATGCCGTCGTCCATCATTTCCACCATATCCATGTCTTCGCTGCTGTCGTCATCCTGGGCGAAGGCCACCACGGCCCCCAACACCAGCACACCTACCAGAAGAATCAACTTGCGCATAACGGTTTCCCTTTCTTTTTTAAGTAACCGCTACAGAGTATGCCGTAAACACGTTAAGAAACCATGGGAGGGTTGCAGGGGGATCGCAACAAATTGACGAATGACGACGGCACTTGCCGGGACGTGGCCCGTGTCGAGCACCGTAGAAAGTCGCCTCTCAGTTTTAGGGGCAAGTTGGCGGCGGTTTTTTACCGCCTTTATACGCCCCACAGGGAACCCCACCGCGCATACCTTGTACTAAGGAGGTATGACGAAAGCAAGCACTAATACTGGACCCAACCATGAACCGAATGCTACTCCTGCCGTTGCTCGCGCTCATCGCCGCGACGATGGCCTGTTCCCTGACTGCCGCCCCGCCCGTCGAGGTCATCGACCCGCCGGATACCCTCGACTTCGACGAGTCGCCGTTCACCTTCGATGATTTCGGCGACCCTGCCGACGACACCAACTCGTTCGTCGACGACTTCGAACCGGACGCCTCCGATGAAGTCGATAACAGCGATGACAACGACGACGCCCCGACGAATGTCGGCTCGTCGAATTCTGGTGGTGCTACCAACGGCGGGGGCGGCTTCGTACCAC
>CAYSVE010000478.1:0-4952 GCA_964434365.1 uncultured Anaerolineaceae bacterium
CAGCTCGCGGATTCTACCCAGGCGGCGCTATTCGCGAAGAACAACTGCTGCCCCTCGACCGTGTAGTCTTCGATGGCCTGCTGCGTTTCGACGGATGTGAGCCACGCCACGAATTGCATCGCAAGCTCATTGTTGACGCTGGGGTGCTGCTCCGGGTTCACCGGGATGACGCCGTACGGGTTTGCGAGCAGGTCATCGCCTTCGACGAGCACCGCAAGGTCTAGCCCCTCGGCAGCGCGGGCAATGTACGTGCCCCGGTCGGTGAGGGTGTAGGCGGGTTGCTCGTTGGCCATGTTCAGCACCGCACCCATACCCTGCCCGGCCTCGATGTACCAATCGCCGTCGGGGTCGGTGCTTAGCGCTACCCAGATGCCAAGCTCTTTCGTGTGGGTGCCGCTGTCGTCGCCCCGGCTGACGAAACTCGCCTCGGCCTCGGCAATCGCCGCGAAGGCGGCTGTGGCGCTGTCGCCGCCGCCGATGCCCGCCGGGTCATCCTGTGGTCCGACGATCACAAAGTCGTTGAACATCACATCGAAGCGCTCGGTGCCGTTGCCCGCCTCGACAAAGGCGTCCTCACGCGCACGGGCGTGGACGAGCAGCACATCGGCATCGCCGTTTGCGCCCAGTTCGAGCGCCTGACCCGTGCCGACCGCCACCACATCGACGGCTGCGCCGGTCTGTTCTTCGAAGGCGGGCAAAATCGCATCGAGTAGGCCGCTGTCCTCGGTGCTGGTTGTAGTCGCCAGCACGAGCCGGTTGTCGCCGGCATCGCTCGTGTTCGCGTGCGGTTCCGGTGTCGTTTGCGATCCGCACGCGGACAGAATAACGGCGAAAAGAATTGCTACCATTCGCCCAGGGATTGTAACTCTCGCCATAATTTTAGTTTGGTCCAGTGTTAGAATTTTGTAGCGGCGAGATCTGCGTAGACATTACCCTATGCCATGCCTCGCCCAAGTACCATTTGGGATAAAATTGGGTTATTCAGCCACCCACTGCCAGAACCACTACCCGCCGATGTAGTACATCTCGATTTTGTCATCGTCGCTTGGCGGGGTGCTCTCGCTGCGCTCTTCCGAGTAGCGGTCGATGCGGTGGCCCCACGCCCCACGCACAATCGCTTCGATCTCGTCGTCGCTTGCGCCATCACGGAGCGGCGCGCGCAGGTCGGTGCCCTTCGTCGCGAACAGGCACGTGTAAACCTGCCCCTCCGGCGACATACGCATCCGCGTGCAACTACCGCAGAACGGCTGCGTGACGGAGGTAATCACGCCGATTTCGCCGGGGCCATCGGCATAGCGATAGCGCGCAGCGACTTCACAGAAGTAGTTGCGATCGACGGGTTCCAGAGGCATGTCCGCATTCACGCGCGCGATGATCTCCTACGCGGGGACGAGATGTCTCATATCCCAGCCGTTGCGGGTGCCCACATCCATGTACTCGATAAAGCGCAGGATGTGTCCCTCATCGCGTGCCCAGCGGGCGAGGTCCACGAGGGTGTGGTCGTTGACGCCTTTCTGCACCACGGCATTAAGCTTAATCGGCCCGAAACCGGCAGCTTTGGCCGCATCGATGCCCGCAAGCACCTCGGCAACCGTGGCGCGCCCGCCGTTCATCTTCTGGAAGATTTCCTCATCCAGGGTATCCAGGCTAACCGTTAGGCGGCGTAAGCCACTCGCGCGGAGTATCTCGGCTTTACCAGGCAGCAAAGTGGCGTTGGTCGTCATCGCAATGTCTTCCACGCCGTCGATTTCGGCGAGTTGCGCCACGAGTAATTCGAGTTCCTGCCGAACCAGCGGTTCGCCCCCCGTCAGGCGGAGCTTCACCGCGCCCAACCGCACGATGATTCGCACGACGCGCGTGATTTCCTCGAAGGTGAGCAGCTTTTTCTTCGCCAAAAATTCGTACTTCTCGCCGAAGATTTCAGCAGGCATACAGTACGTGCAGCGGAAGTTGCAGCGGTCAGTTACAGAGATGCGCAGGGCGCGCAGGGGGCGGTTGAACTTATCGCGGATCATGGATGGCGCTTCCAATAATTTTCTACCAGGGATTTTCTGCCAGGGGTCGCCTAATTATCATCGTTGCGTAACGATAAGCGTAAACCAAGTGCCCCGCAAAATCCAGAGAGAGCCATTGTGTTAGCCATATCACAGAGTGGGTTGTTCGATTGCGTAATACTTGAATCAATGTAACGGGCTGCAAGGTGAACCTTAGGTTTAAGCCCCCCGGCAACCAATTGACCGAGGGCTACTAAGCTATTGCTTACAGCCACATAGTCTCCCACAACCCGATAAGCGCGCATACCCATAACCCAGCTTGCGCGCTTTTACTGTCGTTAACTTTGCTCGTGCTGAAGGGTACCCGTTTCGCGCGTGTCGTAGCCGGGCTGCGCGCCCAACGCCTGCTTGAAGCCATCGCTACGAAGCGCAGCAAGCAGGGGGTGCACGCGCTCGGTGTGCTCTGCGGGGATAACGAGGTCGAAGCGCTCCCAGCCGACGGGCACGAAGTCCAGGTTTAGCGCAATCGCCGCGCTGCGCACCCCGAGGCCCGCATCGGCGATGCCCGTCGCGACTGCTGCCGCCACCGCGAGGTGGGTATATTCCTCGCGCGCGTAGCCCTGCACGTCCTCCGCTGCGATGCCGCGTTGCTTCAGTTCATAGTCCAGCAGTAGGCGTGTCCCGGCACCGCGCTGGCGATTCACATACCGCACGTGCGGCAGGTCATCCAGCGATTGCACATTCTGCGGGTTGCCCTTCTGCACGATGAGGCCCTGCTCACGGTGCGCAAACGTCACGAGTCGCAGCGCCCGCCCGCGCAACTGACGCCCCAGGTAACTGACGTTGTACTCGCCGGTCGTTTCGTCCAACAGGTGAACGCCTGCGAGGTGCGCTTCGTCGCGGCGCAGGGCGACCAACCCACCCAGGCTGCCCACATTCGCCGAGGTGAGGCGCTGACCCGGGAACATCGTTGCAAGGTGTTGGCCGAGCAGGTCCAGCATCGGGTCGTGGCTACCCGTGATTTGCACCGCCTTCTCCACATCGCGGTAGAGTGCAACGGTCACCTCGTCGCCGATGTCCACGCCCTCGCTGAAGCGCGGCACATGCGCCAGGCCATCGGCCCGCACAAGCGAGGTAATCACGCCTGCGCCCTTGGCTATCGGCGTGGCAAGCGTACGAGACCCCACCTGCGCCACGGCCACACGCACGAAGTCGTCATCGCCGGTGGGAGACATGAGTTTGCGCGTTATCGTTGCCGCCACGGTGGGCTTTGGTGGGGGCAGCACACCGAGCCACCGAGCAATAAGCGGTTGGACAAAAATTTCGCCAGTAAGGGCCGCGCTCACGGGGTAGCCCGGCACGCCGATAACCGGCGTTTCTTCCACGCTGCCGATAATCACCGGGTGGCCGGGCCGCACGGCGATGCCATGCACATGCAACTCACCAAGGTCGCGGATAATCGATGCGGTGAAGTCCTTGCTGCCTGCCGACGACCCGCTGAGCATCAGCACAAGGTCAGGCTGTTGGTCCAGCGCCCATTCCAGCGCACCGACGAGTTTTTCACGCGCATCGGGCACGATTTCGGCGACGTGGGCCTCGCCGCCGTTCTCCTCGATTTGCGCGGCGAGCACGAGGCTGTTGTACTCGATGATTTCGCCGGGCTGCGGGTTGTCGCTCGCCGCGACGAGTTCACTGCCGGTGGGGATGAGCACCACGCGCGGTTTGCGCCGCACAGTGACCGTCGCGTTGCCGCAGCCTGCAATCGCGCCGAGGTCCACCGGGCGGATGACGTGGTTCGCGGGGAGCACCAACTCCGTCGCGACCATATCCTCGCCGAGCATGCGCACGTGCTGCCACGGCGCAACCGGCGCAACGATGCTGATGTGGTCGTCGTCGGGGTGCTGCACATGCTCGATCATGATGACGGCATTTTTGTCGGGTGGCATCGGTGCGCCTGTGTTGACCGGCACCGCCTGCTCACCGAGCTTGAGTGTCACGGCGCGCGTTTCCGTCGCGTCGAGCGTGTCGGCGGCGGTCACGGCGTAGCCATCCATCGCAGAGGCGTGGTAGTGCGGCGCGGAAATCTTGGCCCACACGGGCTGCGAAGCCACACGGCCCAGTGCCGCTGTGAGGGGCACTTCCTCGCCGGGGAGGGGGGCGTCGCGGTTCGCGGTGGCGAGGGCGGCTTGCAGGCGCGCCTGTGCCTCATCGAGCGGAATGTCTTCCAGGTAAACGTGGCGATCTTTCACGGGTTTGGTCACGGTAAACCTCAAATTTGTTGTGTAACGTTACATTTTTTGTAGGGGCGACGGCCAACACCAGTGAGCCTCGCCCGGCGTTTGTGGCAAGCAGGCTCGATTTTATCTCGCTGCCGCCCCCTACACGATGCGCGCGGGGTTTGTTTAAAGCCCCGCGTTGCTCATAATGTCTATGGCGCGGCGGATGCTCGCGGCGGTGCCGGGGTAGCGCTCGGCCAACGCGTTTTCGAGTTCCAGCATCTCCTCGATGATGCTATCCTCGATTTCGTGCTCGCGCTCGCGCAGGCGCTCCAAAAAGTGACCCAGCCGATCGCTGAGGCGGTCGGTGCGCTCGCGCAGGTTGTCGTCATCGGTGGTAACTTTATCGAGTTCACCACGGGTATTATTGAGTTCGTTGTGCATTTCTTCCACGAGGGGTGCTCCTTCGCTAAAACGGCATTACATCGACTATTGTACCCGCTTGCAGCCCATTACTGTTCAGCGGAACGAACGCCAGCCCATCGGCCTCGATGAGCGTGAAGATGAGGTTGCTCTTGCCGAATACCGGCTCCGCGACGGTTTCGCCGTCCGTCTCGCGCAACCGCACCGGGACGGTGTCCTCGCGGCCCGTGGTGCTCGCGATGTTCGCGGTCAGCTTTGCGCGGATCGCGCCCTGCGCGCGGACGTGTTCGCCGGAGAGGTGGGCCAGCACGGGCAACAC
>CAYSVE010000479.1:0-4945 GCA_964434365.1 uncultured Anaerolineaceae bacterium
CCCACCACAACGAAACACCGGCCCATTGAATCCATAGACTGTAAAGCGCCAGCGCAGCGGCGGGCCAACGCCAGCGCCGGCTATCGACAATGGGCAATGCACACAAAAGCAGAAATGGCACCACCGGCACAAGAAAACGCGGCGGCCACGACAACCCACCGAACCAGTGTGTCGGACTTAGCACAGGGTAGACGATCGCGTAGGCCAATAGCATCGTGGCCGCGACAACGATGTAGCGCATTTTTTCGTTGCGATACAGATGCGCCGCACCCGGTACAGCCAGCAGCAAAATCGGCGATGTTCCCCACACGCTGCCACCCACGCTGAACAACAGACCCTGCACACCAGCAACCATACTTGGGAAATCACGTCGCTGGTAGTAATTGAGATCGGGGAACCATGCCAGCAAGCGATCCAACGTTAAGCCAAATGCGAGCACCCCGAGAACAATCGTCACAAGCAGAAATAGCCCAAGGAATGCCCTGCGCTGCCACAAAGGGCGTAAATCCGCCCATGGCGAAAGAATCAGTACCAAAGCAGGCAGCGCAATCAACGACGCCGAGCGTGCCAATACCGCGAACCCAAACGCAAACAGCGCCGTAAGCACCCATCGAACGCTGCGTTGCTGACGTGTTTTTTCTAGGCAATAGGCGGTTAGCAGCAGGGTAAAAAGCGTCAGTGGCTCCTGGAAAAAGCTTTTGCTGTAGGGCCAAACAACCGTCAACAGACCGAAGGCAAGGGTGCCAAGCGTCGATGTGGTTTCGGAATAGCCTAAAGCCAACGCATACAGGAAGAACAGCCCCCCCGCAGCCGCAGTCACCATCACATTGAACAACCACACCGCATGTACCAACCCGATGCCTGGCAAACGGTCGGCAAGGGCGTATAGTGGGAGTGCTAGCCAAATTTGGAGCGGCTCCGCCTCGACGGTGTTTAACGGGTACTCCGGCAGTGGGGGAGTGTAATTCCAATAGCGCCACTCACCAGCCGCTTCATCGATGAGCAGGTCACCAAAGCGATATAGGCTGCTGACTGCGTCGAACATAAACAGCGTATCGGTGGATTCGATATGAGCGCTGTACGTAACCATGTAAACGCTAGCGAGTAGCGTCACAAGCAAAACCAGCAGCTCAAAACGCCGCTGGCCGAGGTGTCGTATTGTCATGTAGATGCAGACCGGGAGTTTACTCGTCCGATGGCTTGTTACCCGAGCCAGTGATGCGATTGCGGATGCCCAACAGCCCTTTGATAATGCGCTGGTTCGCGTTGAGCTTTTCGAGGTTTTCCAGCCCGACCTCGTAGGTGGCGGCCCCAGCCCCGAACTTGCCGTCCTTCACCTGTAGGTCACCCATTGCCAGCAACGTCTCGCCGTAGAACTTCTTCTCGCCCAACTCCTCGAAGATGTCGGCGGCATCGCGGTAGCAGGTGTGCGCTTGCTCTTTATCGCCCAGCTTCGCGTACACGCTACCCAGGTTACCCAGTGTTTGGGCAATACGCAGTTGGTCACCTAGTTCCTGGAAGGTCGTGAGCGCCTCTTGCATCGCTTCGAGCGCCTGCTGGCCTTCGTTCAGCGAACGATGCACCAACCCCATGTTCACCAGCATTTCGGCGGCCATATCCTTGGCCCCTTCGGCCTCGTAAGCATCCTTCGCCTGCTGAAATACCTTTGCGGCGGCCTCGTAGTCGCGTTGATGAAAGAGCCGAACGCCCTTTTCCTTCAGTTCGTTTGCGTCGCTCATGTGCCCTCCTACATCGTAATTTCGAGCATACTCTCGCCAACAGTACGGAGTTTGTCTGTTGGCATTTTGCTCAGCATGATGGCGATTTCGATAAACCCCTTGTTCAGCGGGTTGGCAGCGAATTCGCGCATTTCTTCTGGCAACTCGGCAAAGTGCTTCCACATTTCGCGTGTCGCGAGCAACTCGCCGATCGTCCCACTGGTTTCGAGGAAGTAATTCATGTTCTTCTTGACGCCGATCGCCAGCACATTCAACTCGTGCATGGGTACTGGCTGAACACCCAATTCATAGGCTTTAAGCGCTTCGGCATCGATGCCCGCGGCTTCGGCCAATTCATCGACGGTAAGCTCTGCTTCGGTGCGTGCCTGCTGCAACAACGCGCCAATCATCCGCTGTCGCAGGGCGATGTACTCTGCCTGTGCGCGGTCTTCATCGGCATACTCGTCGCGTAGCGTTTCCATACTCCAGAAGTGACTTACCGGAACCCCCACGTAAAAAGCCAACACCTCGAGTTGAGGCAGGCTCGGCATCGCCTGGCCGAATTCCCAGCCCATGTAGGTTTCCACGGATACACGGAGGATGCGCGCGCATTCCTCAGGCGTACGCGCTGCATTCAGGCGAGCATCTTTCATCAACACGCCGATCATCTTGGCCCGAATTTTGTACGTCGCGTCAATATCGAGCTTTTGTTCGCCTGGGGCAGGCTGCTTTGGGGCCTGCTTCTTCAGCTTGGAGGCGATGTCGTCGAAGCTCATGGCTTACCTTCCTACCGTGTGAGTACGAATGCATTATAGACGGTGGACCGCCGCGCGGCAACCACCCCGCCCCGTGAGGATTAACCTCGCACTTACCGAGGCGAATTTGGTGCATCTCTAACATAAACGAGGCTAAAATAGAGTTACCAAACAGTAATCTCTGCTGGAGACAAGCGCCATGCCTCTCTACGACTACCAGTGCGACGACTGCGCCCATGCCTACGAAGCCCGGCACAGCATGACGGCTGATGCCCCGCCGTGCCCCAACTGCGGCAGCGAAAACGTTGGCAGGCGCATCACCACCGCACCGACTGTGGCCCGTGGCATTTTGGCACCGGCGGGTACGTCAAAGTTCCAGTCGAAGGAAGCACTGCGCGATAAGTGGGCAGAGGAAACGCCTAAACTGCGCAAAAAGCTTGAGGACAAACTCGGTACGGACACGGTTCGCAAAAACGCCCCCACGCTCTACAACGATTAGTGCGCTACACGGTCCACGCATCGAATACGACCCTACATGTGGCCGAGGGGCGGTTTGTAACACAGCCACGGGCGGGGTCATACATCGTGGACTTGCGCGACCATATCGTACGTCCGGGCCTCATCAACGCGCACGACCACCTCGAACTCAACCATTACCCGCGCACAAAGTTCCGCGAACGGTACGATAACGCCCACCAGTGGGGCGAAGATGTGAGCGCGCAGTTGGATACCCCGCCATACCGCGAGTTGCGCGCTTATCCCTTGTGGGATCGGTGTTTCATCGGTGGGTTAAAAAACCTGATATGCGGTGCAACTACGGTGGTCCAACACGGGCCGTTGCACAGGTCGCTCCGCCAACGAGGTTTCCCTGTGCGTGTTGTCAAACGCTATGGTTGGGCACACTCGCTACACTTCGATTCGCCGGAACAGGTGCGGACATCGCACGCAGCAAGTCGCGGCTTGTGGTTTATCCACCTTGCCGAAGGTACCGATACTATCGCTGCGGCGGAGTACGCTCAACTTCGTGGCCTTGGCTGCGCCGATGCAAACACGATCCTCGTTCATGGTGTCGGCCTGCGCCCAGAGGATCTGTCGCAAGCCGCATCGACGGTGAATGCGTTGGTGTGGTGCCCCGTCACGAACGAGTATCTGCTCGGGCAAACTGCCGACATAGCGGCCTGGCGTAAGCATAGAGGCCGTCTCCTCCTCGGCAGCGATTCTCGGCTGACGGCGGTCGACCTCCTGAACGAAATGGCACGGGCCGCTGAAGTAATCGAATATGTGTGGGAGTTGGTCACTGTGAACGCCGCTGATATCCTGCATTTGCCTCTGCCTTTTGCTCCACGCACCCCCGCCGATTGGCTAGCCTACCCCACGTCCCTCGATTCACTCCCGAAGCGAAACGAGTTGAGTGTGGTCGTCAAAAACGGCGTGCCACAAATCGGTGATCCGCAGGTAACAGAAAAGTTCCGGCAATGGCGCAGTGTTCGTGCTACACTTGACGGTACATCGAAGCAAATCCTCACCCGCCTTGCCAGGCAGATTGTGCGCTGCAAACTGGCCGAGCCGGGATTGAGCATCGAAAGCTGACTGCAACTGCAAACCGTCCTTGGGGGGCTTTACCATGACCGATATTCTATTCGGCCAGTCATATTATCTTCGGTTCGACCCGAAGTTGTGGCGTGCGATGCAGCCCTACCCCCCCCTCGGCACACTGTATGCTACGGCCTACATGCGTGAGCAAGGTCACACCGTGGCCCTGTTCGATGCCATGCTAGCCGAAGGGCCACAGGAATGGGCGGTTTCGCTCGATGAGCATACACCGCGCTACGCGGTCATCTTCGAGGACAACTTTAACTACCTCAGCAAAATGTCTCTGCTACGGATGCGTGAAGCCGCCTTCGAGATGATTGCGGCGGCGAAAGCGCGCGGTTGCACGGTCATCGTCTGCGGTGCCGATATGACCGATCACCCCGACCTCTACCTAGCACATGAGGCTGATGTGGTCATCATCGGTGAGGGCGAAGTCACCCTCGCTGAACTTATCGCCACACTGGATGCAGGAACTTCTAGCGCGTTAGTGCAGGGCATTGCCTACCTCGAGCACGGCGACGTGCACAAAACATTGCCCCGTCCGGTTATCAAAGACCTGGATGCGCTGCCCTTCCCGGCCTGGGATTTGGTCGACCTCGACCGATACCGCCGCGTGTGGAGCGAGCATCACGGCTACACCAGCATGAACCTCGTGACGACGCGCGGATGCCCATTCCATTGCAACTGGTGTGCAAAGCCCATCTGGGGCCAGCGATATGCTGTGCGTAGCCCGCAGAACGTCGTTGCGGAGATGCAGTGGCTACAGGCCAACTACGCGCCCGATGAAATCTGGTTTATGGATGACATCATGGGCATCAACGACCGGTGGATCGAAGAGTTCGCCGACGAACTCGATGCTCAGGGCTTGCACATTCCGTT
>CAYSVE010000480.1:0-4940 GCA_964434365.1 uncultured Anaerolineaceae bacterium
GGTCGGTGAAAGTTTGCGTATTGTCACCGTTTGGCGCTTCATCTTCGAAGAACGATCTTGGACAGCTATCGCCATCTTGCCGCGCTGCATTGCACAGCTCTACAGCGGTTGTTATTTCTTCTTCGGTACTGCCCATCTCAAAACTACCTGCTGGCACCAGCACCATTGTCACACCGTCGAAATCCTGTTCAACAGGTGTCCAGTCGGCGTTGCGGGTAACGGGGGTGAATGCAGCTTGCAATGGATCGGGCGTGTCGGTCGGGCGTGGTGTCGGTGTGGCAGAAAGCGCCAGCAGCGTGGCGTAAGCAGCGGTTTCAGTGGCGGCGATCTGTGCGGCAGTACCTGTAGCGTTGACACTGCGGATTCCGTCCTCAGTGGCAGTCATATCCGCCGCGCTTTGTGTGCCTGCGGCAAAGGTTTGCTGTGCTTCGGCGGTTTGCACCTGCTGGAAACCGCTGAGAGTGGGCACAATATCATCGGGTTCTTGTGTCGGGTTTTGTGCAACAACGGTTGTCGGGGGCACATCGGGCGTTGGTTGGTCGCCATTGGCAAATACACCCTGCCAAAGTCCGAAAACCCCGGCGATGATCGCTGCAAGCAGCGCGAATCCCCCGGCAATGTACGCTGCGCGGAGCATCGGATCGGATTTCTTCTTGTCCGGCACGGGGGGTTCAGGGGTCGGTGTACTGGTTTGTGGGGTAACAGGTTGCTGCGGCACGGCATCCAAGAGCCGTGTAATGGCGGCATACAACGCTGCAATCGTGTTAGGGTCACGAAAACCACCTGCCATATCCACATACTGCGTCTTGCGCAGCATCGGGGCGAGATCGTCGGCGATGTTGCCGGGATAGGGTGGTTTCAGGCGGCGCACAATGACGGGCAGAATTGCCTTGTTCAGGCGCAGAGCTTCGCGCAGTTCGGCCTGACAATAAGGTGATTCAAGTGATTCGTTCGAGACAAGGTAAACGAATAAATCGCACTTCCCCACCTCGTTGAGGATCATCTGCCACCAGTCCACACCGCCGTGAATATCATCGTCGAACCACACGCTGTCGTTGCCGTACACGCGACGAATCAACGGGATGAACTGGTCGATAAATTGTCGGTCTGCCCGACTGTAAGAAACAAAAATACGCGCCATCGGGTCACTCGCACAGGTATACAGTGGCGCGTGTATTATGGCACAGCGGTATCGCGGTGCCAACCGAACTAAGCACACCCGGAGGGCCAGCGGCGCGGCCCTCCAATAATTGGGGGGTCACAGGAGAAAGATTTCTGTTAATTTTGGCAACGATTGTGAGCACAATGCTATCGTGAGCCTTTGCCGTTTGCTGGCCGGTAGCCTAAAATAGTTTCCACCTTCGGGAGCCACCCACCCAAATTAAACGGCTTTTCCCGTTCTTCTTCGAATACGTTCATGTAATCGTTCCACAATAACAAGTCGACCAAGGCGGCGCAGCGTTTCGCCGTCCTGCCATCAATCGATGTATGGAGCCAGCCGTCGTGTATGCCATCACTCTCATCATAGCCCTACCCTTCCTGCTTGCGGGGGCGAGTGCCTCCCCCGCGGTCGTCAACCGCATCCCGAAGGCCGTCAACGCGGCGTGGATCTTCAGCGGCGCGCTAGCGCTGAGCTTCTTCCTGCTGTTCGGGGTTGCCTACGACCCCGTCATCGGGGGGCAGGGCGCAGCCACCTATACCCTCAACTGGGTGCCACAATACAACCTCAACTTCACCTTTTACCTCGACAGCCTGTCGCTGCTGTTCGGGTTGATCATCACCGGCGTCGGCACGATCGTGTTTTTGTACGCCGGGTACTACTTCGACGACGATGACGAGCGCATACGGTTTTTGCGCCTGCTGTCCATCTTCACCGGCGCGATGCTGTGGTTGGTGCTCAGTGGCAACCTCATCACGCTGTTCATCGCCTGGGAGTTGACGAGCATTACGTCGTTTTTGCTCATCGGCTTTAAGGGCAAAAAATACGAAAGCGCAAGGGCGGGCGCGGCACGGGCACTAGTCGTCACAGGTGGCGGCGGACTCGCACTGCTGGCCGGGCTGCTTTTGCTCGGCGCGGCGGGCGGCACCTACGAACTCGATGCGTTGCTAACGCAAAACCTGAGCGAGCACGCGTGGGTGACGCCGATGCTCATTTTGTTGATGCTCGGCGCGTTCACGAAGAGCGCCCAGTTCCCGTTCCACTTTTGGTTGCCCGGCGCAATGGACGCCCCCACCCCGGCGAGCGCATTTTTGCACTCGGCAACGATGGTGAAGGCCGGTGTATATTTGCTGGCGCGGCTGCACCCGGTCTTCGGCGAGGCCACCCTGTGGACGAACGGTCTGGTCACGGTGGGTCTTGTCACCATGATCCTGAGCGCGATGTTGGCCGTGCGCCAACCGGACTTAAAGGGTGTGCTGGCCTTCACCACGACGGGTAAGCTCGGGGCGCTGGTGGCGCTGCTGGGCGTGCCGGGCGGCTACGGTGTGAAGGCCGCGCTGGTGGGCATTCTCGCGCATGCGCTGTATAAGTCGGCGTTGTTCCTCAGCGTCGGCACCATCGACCACGCGACGGGCACACGCCTCGTGAGCAAACTCGGCGGCCTGTGGAAACACATGCCCGTGACGGGCGTCGTCATGATCGTTTCATCTTTGTCGATGGCGGGTGTGCCGCCGCTGCTCGGCTTCGTCGCGAAGGAAACCAAGCTCGAAGCCTTCTTCGAATACCCGCTGCTGCTGGCGGTGGTCTTCTTCAGCGCCGCGCTGACGGCAACCGCCGGATACATCCTCATCTGGGATGTGTTCTTCGCCAAACCGAAGGAAGAAATTCACTTCCACAAACCCGCCGCGCCGATGGAGTACGGCATCCTCCCGCTGGGTGTGCTAACGCTCATCATCGCCTTGTTTGTGGGGCCGCTGCTCATCCCGTTGATTACGCCGCTCGTACCGGTGGAGTTCAAGCTGGTGTTGTTCCCCGGCTTCAACGCGGTGTTCTGGGTGAGTATGGCCGCCATCGCGAGCGGTTTCGCGGGCTTCTTCGTGCGCGATTGGTGGCGCGGGGTCCGCGATGTGCCGATCTCGGCGACGCAGGTTTACAACTACATTATCGACGGCCTGGAATGGATCGCCGACCAGGCGCTTAAGACGCAAAACGGCAAGCTGCGGCACTACCTCATCGTGGTCATTAGCGTGACGATGGGCATTTTGCTGTACGGCGGTGTCGTGGAAGACCTGCTGGACCTGCCTGCCGGTGGGCTGGGCGGCTTTACAGTCATCGACATCCTCGATGTGATGTTGCTGGTGCTCGCCATCGGCGCGGCGTGGGTGTCGGTTTCGGTGAAGCGACACCTGTACGCGGCGCTTGCACTTGCGATATTTGGCTATGCGGTGGGCGGCGTCTTCCTCGTGGAGCCATCGCCGGATGTGGCGCTTGTGCAATTTCTGGTGGAAACGCTTGCGACGGTCGTGCTCGTCATCATGATTAGCCGCGTACGCACCCCGCTTCGCGATGCTGCGATGGACGTCGTGCGCCGCGACAAGGACACCCGCGCCGACGGCATCGCCACCTACCGCGACATGGGCATCGCGATTATCACTGGCGTGGTGATGTTCTCGTTTGCGATGGTCGCACTCACCAACCGCGACAACCGTGACAGCATCGCTGCGTGGCACCTGGACAACGCCCTGCCCGAAGTCGGCGTGACGGATGTCGTCTCGGCGATTCTTACCGACTTTCGTGGCACCGACACGCTCATCGAAATTGCGGTGTTCTCGGTGGCGGCGCTGGGCTTGCTCGCCCTATTGACCATCACCCGCAATGAGGGCCAGCCCGCTATGGCGCTGGAAACCACGCACCACCGCGACAGCCGCATCGCCACCCCGGTGATACGCGTGGTCGCGGCGATTACCCTGCCGATTACGTTAGTCGTGGCGGCGGTTCACATCCTGTATGGGGCCAACGCCCCCGGCGATGGCTTCACGGCGGGTGTGGTGGCCGGGTTGGGCGTGTCGCTGTATTACGTCGTATTCGGCTACGAAAAAGTGCGCGAGCGCCTGAACTGGGTACGCCCCACAACGATGATCAAAGTCGGCTTGTTGCTCGCATTGTTGAACGCCGCCCTGCCCCTGCTGATCGGCGGGTCGTTTATGGGCCTCATCAACTTTGTACCGGCCTTCGATACCGCCAACCTCAAACTGACGACGACGATCATCTTCGAGTTTGCCATCGCCACGACGGTGTTCGGCGGGGTAAGCCTGATTATGGAAACTGTCGCGCGCCCGGCAGAGGTCCGCGCGTTCGAATCATCGCGCAGCACGCAGGCCGCCCCGGCGGCCATGCCGGACACCCCGCCGGACGCACAACCCGACCCGGTGGGCGACTAAAAGCCGGACGAATAGATATGATAACAACCCCCCTGGAGACCCTACACCCATGAACGTTGTCTTCGCACTTACTGTCGGTACGCTGTTTGGCCTGGGCGTTTTTCAACTGCTGCGCCGCGACCTCATCAAAGCGGCGATGGGCTTCGCGCTGCTCTTCACCTCGGTGAACGTGCTGCTGCTCGCCGTCGGCGCATACGACGGCACCAACCCGGCCTATGCAGGCCAGGGCGACAACCCCAGCGACCCGCTCGTGCAGGCGCTAATTCTCACGGCTATCGTGGTGAGTTTCGGCGGCTACGCGCTGATGCTCGGGCTGGTGAACGTCGTCTCGACGCGCTTCAACACCGCCCGCACCGACGACGTCGATCAGTTACAGCGTTAGAAGGGCGATAACCTATGGCAGAACAAAACATACTCATCGTGGCGACGGTATTTTTGCCGTTGCTCGGCGCGGTCGTTAGCTTGTTTTTGTGGGGCCGCGATAAAGCCCAGCGCTACCTGGGCTTCGGGGCTAGCACCGCATCGTGGCTCGCGAGCATCGGCGTGTTGTGGGCCAACAT
>CAYSVE010000481.1:0-4928 GCA_964434365.1 uncultured Anaerolineaceae bacterium
CGAACTATACTACGAAGACGGCTCCAGCGCATTCGACAGCACTGCACCCGCCGAAGCCCTTGAGTTCATGTACGCGCGCCGCCGCACCGTACTCCCGAGTGAATCGACTGCTGGGCTACCACCTTTTGAAGGCTATCCGATTACCTCCGACCTTGTCGTGAGTGGTATCTTCCCGATGTGGAATATGCCCCCGGTTGATGACGCAGCGTGGGACAACATCACCATTGCACCTTACCCGGCTGGCGCAAGCGGCGAGCAGATCATTCAGGTTTACATCGATTGGCTGAGTGTGCCAGCATACGTACCCGAGGAGAAGCGTCCACTCGTTGCCAACTTCCTGACGTTCATCACCAGCCAGGAGAACGCACTAGCTCTGAACGAGGTCGTGGGTTACACGCCGGTTCGTACCGATGCCTGGGACACCATCCGCGCCGAGAGCAGCGTGTGGGACACCATGCTGACGCTGACGGAAGACGTGGGTCGTAGCTTCTCCGACGTGCGCGCGAGTGCGCAGCTTCGTCCGCTCATCGTGGAGCAGGTCACACTGTACCTGACGGACCAGCAAAGCCTTGAGGACACGCAGATGTTCCTGAAGGAAGAATACGACGCTATCCTCGAAGACGAAGGCTACCTGAACTAACAGGCTTCTGGTGTCGTGGCGCAGTGCGCTGTGCCACGACCTATCGCGAAATATGAAAGGGGCGTGCTTAGCCCCTTTTTCGTAGAAGGGCTTATTTATGAACGACGCACAGCAAATAGAGACGCTTCTGTGGGCGGTGGGAACAGTGATCTTCATTGGGGGTGGCAGCTACGGGGTTGCCCGGCTGGCCCGCCTGATTGCCCGCCTCTTCGACCTCTCCTTGAAGGAGCAGAAGCAGGTTTTCTGGGGCTTCTTTTTCGCCAGCCCGTGGCTGCTCGGCTATCTGATCTTCGTGCTGGGACCGTCTGCGGCATCCCTGTACTTCAGCTTTACCGAGTACAAACTCGGACAAGTACCCGGGTGGATAGGTGTAGAGAACTACCGCGAACTCATCCTTGCGGAAGGGCGCGATGGGCGTAACTTCAAAGCGGCGATGTACAACTCGCTGTACTACACCATTATTGGCGTGCCCTTGCAAATTGCGGCTGCGCTGGTGATGGCGATGCTGCTGGATACAAGCCTGCGTGGCATGAAGGCGTTTCGGCTGGTGTACTACCTCCCCGTGATCTTGGCAGGTAGCCCAGCCCTATTGCTGGCATGGCGCTACATGCTCAGCGCAAATGGTGGGTTTGTGAATGAAGCACTCGGTGGATTTGCTGGCGCATTCGCGCCGTTCGACTGGCTGTATCGCAGTTTCATCTATATTACCGAGTCGTTCAACGGGTTCTTCATCGGTGTGGCGAAGGGTGACCCCACCGGGCCATTTGCGTACTTTCTGGCTGCATTCATTGGTGTCCTCATCGTTGTCAATCTTCTACGCGGAGACTGGAACGCAAATAAGCGTACTTTCGCGCAGCGCACTGCCGAGGTGATTGGACTGGGTGGTGGTGTATTCTTGCTGGCGCGCGGCCTGATGCAGACCCCGGTTGCGCCATACTGGATTTATATCCTAACGGCGGTTGTCATCGGTATATGCGCGCTCGGCGGGTGGCTTGTGCGAATGACCGCGCTGCTGTCTGGGTTCGGGATGCTCACGTTTGCGCTGGTGATGGTGCTACGCCTGTCCGCCGAGGATGCCGTATATGCGCAGGGCAGTTATCTATTTGCCGTGATTGTGAGCGCGATTGCATTGGCCGCCGCGTGGGTCGCTGCTGTACGCGAAGCGTCATCCCAACGAAAGAACATCATCCATACAAGACTGGCGGGTTTAATGGCTTTGGGCGCGCTGGTGCATATTGTGCCGGTGCAGCTTGTAGGGAAAACTGGCCTGCTGTGGCGGTATCTGACGTTCCGCACCGCGTTAACGAATCCGACAGACATCGACTACCTGAGTGATGTGTTTCCAGTGGAGTACTTTTCCGCAGGGTGGCTGGTAGCCCTGGTCGTTGTTGTGTGCGTGGCTGCGCTGCTGCTGGGCGAACGCGCGCTGCGTGCACGGGTTGCCCTGCTCACATTGAGTGTCGTGTTCCTCGGGATTATTACGGCCAGTGCATTTGTAGATGGGATACGTTACTTCAATGCGTATGAAACAGTTTCGACTGCGGCAGAGCGCCCGAACTATCATTTTGCGCGCTTCCACGAGGCCAGCGGTAGCTTCCCCGGTGCGAACCATCAGCCCAAGTGGCTGACGAGCGACCTGTGGGTAAAACCCTCGCTTATTCTCATCCAGATGTGGAGCGCGGGGACGGGTATGCTTGTGTTCCTCGCCGCGCTGAAAGGTGTACCGAAGTCGCTTTACGAATCTGCGAAGGTCGATGGCGCAAACCGCTTCGACCGATTCTTCAAGATCACGCTGCCGATTATTTCTCCAGCGATGTTCTACAACGTGGTGCTCGGCATGATTGCCGCCTTGCAAACATTCGAGCCGGTGTACATCTTGCGCACGACGGAGACCGAAACGAGTGTCATGAGTGCCGCATTCTATCTGTATCGGCGAACATTCGAACAGGCAAATATCGGTGAGGGTGCAGCCATGAGTTGGGTGCTGGCCATCATCATCGTGGCACTGACGACGGCGCAGTTCCGTTACAGCAACTGGGTCAATTACGAGGTTTAGGGACATGACGCAACTGACGAAGTACAATAACCAGACGCCGCGCGTCGACAAGTCCCCGGTGCGCCGTGAGTGGCTACGCACGGGCCTGACGATGCCGTCGGTCGAGCACTTTTTCCTGTATGTGGCGCTCCTCAGTGGGTCGGTGTTCTTCCTGTTCCCCATCATCTGGATGGTGAGCACATCCTTGAAGACCATCGATGAAGTGTCGCAGGCGCAGTTGAGCCTGGTCCCGGCACAACCACAGTGGCAGAACTACACCAAACTGCTATCCGATAGCAACTTCACGCTGGCGTATGAGAACAGCCTATTCATCATTTTTATCGTGCTGGTGGGGACCATCGCATCGATTTCGCTGGTAGCGTATTCGTTTAGTCGGCTACAGTGGCGCGGACGCAATGTCGTATTCGCGCTGATGATGTCCACCTTGATGCTGCCACCCCAGGCAACACTCGTACCCCAGTATGTGCTTTTCAACGCACTCGGTTGGGTACCGGGGTTCAACCCGGTGGTGATACCGGGGTTCTTCGCAGGCGGCGCAGCCCTTATCTTTCTTCTGCGCCAGTTTATGCTCGGGCTACCTCGCGAACTAGATGAAGCGGCGCAAATCGACGGGGCGAATCCATTGCAAATCTGGTGGTACATTATTCTGCCGCTGTCGTGCCCGGCCATTGCGACCGTGACCGTATTCCTGTTCGTGGCACAATGGAATAACCTGTTCATGCCGTTGATTTACCTCAAGAGCGCGTCGCTGACGACGATGCCGATTTACGTTGCGCTCAAGTTCAACCAGCAGGAATCTCCGATTCCGTGGAACGACATCATGGCGGCAAGCGTACTGTTTGTGCTGCCGGTGATGGTCATTTTCGTGCTTACACAACGTTATTTTACCGAGGGAATCGCCCTCACCGGACGGAAAGGCTAGGTAATGGTGCAATTGATGCACAGCTTTGAGGGAGACCGCGCCCCGGCAACCATACTCAGGTTGGTAGAACGGGGCGAGGTCGCAAGTTTTTGCCTGTTCCGTGACAAAAATGTACGGTCGCTCGGGCAGTTGCGCCAACTGACGGACGAACTCCGGGCAGCGGCAGCACGTGGTGGTCAGCCCACGCCCATTATCGGCATCGACCAGGAAGGTGGCCAGCTTCAGGCGGTGACGCATGGCGCAACGGAACTCCCCGGCAATATGGCACTCGGCGCGACGCGCTCCCCCAAACTGGCAAAAGCTGCCGGGCAGGTGCTCGGCACAGAACTGCTGGCGATGGGCATTAACCTGAACTTTGCACCGACGATGGATGTAAACGTTAATCCAAATAACCCGGTGATTGGTGTGCGCGCCTTCGGGGATGACCCCGCGCTGGTTGCCGACTTGGGCACAGCGATGATCAACGGATTGCAGGAAACCGGTGTGCTGGCCACCGCAAAGCACTTCCCAGGCCACGGCGATACCGAGATCGACTCACATCATGCGTTGCCTGTCGTCGACCATGCCCGAGAGCGTTTGGACAGTGTGGAACTGATGCCCTTCCGAGCGGCGATTGCAGCGGGGGTTGCCGGGGTGTTATCTGCCCACGTCATATACCCAGCCCTGGATAAAGAGCACTCGGCCACGGCGTCGCATAACGTTGTAACGAGACTGCTGCGGGAAGAAATGGGTTTCAGCGGGCTGGCCATCACAGATGCCATGGACATGCACGCGATGGCCCAGTTCGGGGCGGCGTATGGCGTACGACATGCCATCGAAGCGGGGGTCGACCTTGTGCTTCTCGGTCACCTACCACAGCAGGAATCACTCACTACGTTGGCAAAGCCATGGACCAGCGCGGCAGCGGTGGCACGCATTCGGCAGGCACAGCAACGCGTGAGCACGGCAATGCCAGAAGTGGATGTGATTGGCTGCGCGGCACATCAGCAGGTTGCCCAACAAATCGCCGAGCGGTCTATCACCCTGCTGCGCGACACCACCGGGGTACTTCCCCTACGGCTTGCGCCAGGCAAAACCCTCGGCGTTGTGACCATACAGCCCCAGAACTTAACCGCCGCAGACACATCGGACGATGTGACGATTGCACTGCCCGATGTGCTTCGCAAATACCACGCGAATGTCGTTGCCCACATGCTGCCGCGGAATGCATCTGCCGCAGATATTCGCGAGGCTATTGGGGCGATGGCAAGCGCTGATGTCGTGATTGCCGGGACGATCAACGCCAGCCAAGACCAGGCACAGGCCCGCTT
>CAYSVE010000482.1:0-4925 GCA_964434365.1 uncultured Anaerolineaceae bacterium
ATGTGGCTATCCACACGCGAATGCTCGACACCATCGAACCAGACTGGGAGACCATTTTGCCCTTCACCGCCGGGAACTCAGGGCTGCTAGATCCCGCTGCCGGTGTGGAGAGCCCCACAACTGCGGCGCCAGCAGAAGAAGCCGATCGCCGCCCCGAATTAAATCCCGAAACCAGTCCGGCAGGCCCGGACTGGCCCTCCCGCCCCGAGGACCTGCCCGCACCAGAAACGCCCGCGATCGCTGCAGCCGATGAGGTCACCGTCGCCCTCGAACCCCTCGACGATCTTCCCGCGATCGCCGCGACCGAGAGCGCTACCGCAACCCCGGCAGCTGAGGCTCCCGAACATGCCCCAATTGGCGATCGCCCGCACCACGACCCCGCACCACCCCCGACCCCATCGCCCCTTCGACAAAGCCTGCCCGCGCGCGAAAGGTTGCCTCGCCAGCAAATAGAACCCGCCCCCCAACCGGTGCCGCCAACGCATCGTAATCGTCTGCCGTGCTGGTCGCCACGGGTGTCGAATAACTCCCGCCAGCGAAGCGATCTTTTTGCCACTCGCTAACATGCACTGCCACCGGGTCCTGATAATCGTCTGGGAACATCGCCTTCAAAATGTCGGTTGCCCGTTCGATCAACGGTTCAGCGTCCTGGGCTAAAGCACGCGCTTGGTCGCCGGAGATTATGGAACACAACACAGGCTGACCCGATGTGCTCGCCAAATCGAGAAAAGCGGGGAAATCACCCAGTGTATCGGAAACATGGAGGAGATGTTTGGTTTGGTCGGGCGATGATCGCCAAAAAGGCGTGCCAAACTTGAGGAAGATTTTCTCGACATTGCCAAACCCCAGGCTTTCGATTGCTTGTGTCTTGGGTTCTGGCAAGGGGGGATCGAAGGTGATCGCGTTGGTTTTCAGGACGCCGAGGGGGACTGTCACAATCACATGCGATCCCGGGTATTTTGCCGTATCGGTAACAACCGTGACCCCGTGTTCATCGTACCGAATTTGCACCACACGGCTTCCCATGCGAATATCTAAATCGGCTGCCAGCAGTTCGACCAAGCGACGGTAACCGCCTTGAATCACATAGTCATCGGTGTCTTCATAGTCTGGGTTAATTGCCAGGGCATTGGGGTGCAGCAATTCCGATTTTTCGGCCATCGTCAAATCGACAATCGTTCGAAACCCGTAGCGGAACAAGCGCTTGCTCGTCTCGCCACGGACACCCGCGATTTCCTTCTCCAGGCGTTCGGCTAAATTTGCCTCAGGATAGCTGGTAGTTGGCGCGTCGTGGGTAAAACGCCCGGCCAGCCGGTTCGCCCGCCACAGCATAAACAGGGTCCTGGCAACATTAATCGTGCGACCCGTGCCCGAATCGAAGACCATCGAGCGGCGCGGCTGCCCAAAATCGTCTTTGCGTGTGGCAATGCCAGCCGCTTGCACCAAATCGTGGAGCGGGTTTTCGGGCACGCCATGAATCCAATTGGCACCTTCATCCACCGGGGTACCGCCAAAGTCGAATGTATGCATGCGACCCCCGATACGTTCACGCCCTTCGAGGATGACCACCTCGCGACCATGATCGTGCAACAAACGGGCGGCGGTGAGGCCGGCTGCGCCCGCACCAACCACAATCACCTTGCCGTCATCGGCGGTTGCCCCGGTAGGCATGCCCTCGAAAAGCGGCAGATTCTTTGCTTGTTTGCGTCCAAATGTCCACCAAGCCATTGGTTTCTCCTACGGCTTGCAAGGTATAGCCTGATCTCAAACGCGTATGAAAACGTAAATTATAGACCGCAGGCCGCCCCGGCGCTATGGGTCCGCGAAGAGGTCGATGTGGTTGCCGTCCGGGTCGATGACGACGGCGTACCGTTGCCCCCAGAAGGCATCCCAGGGTGCTTTGTGGCCGGTATACCCTGCTTTCACTACAGCATGGTAAAAGCTATCGACCTCGGCGGGGGTATCGCAGCGAAAGGCCAGGCCGATGCGCCCCTGCCCATCGGCGAAAGTGCGCGAGCTATCGAATCGGCTGACGACCGCTTCGGTGTCCCAGGCAATGCGGATGCCGCCCACGCTCACCTCGACATGGCCCTCACTTTCGGCCCCTTTGGGGATAGGCAAGCCCAGTAGACGGTAGAACGCCAGCGTCTTCGCCATGTCTTTGGCCACGAGGCCGATAAGGTCGAACTGTGGTGGCATGTTGTGTGGGTGGCCCCGGTTGCTAGCGCATCGGCGTGAGCAAAAAGCGCTCGCGTGTGTCGTCCTTGCGGCGCTTGGGCCGCTTCGCCGCACTGGCGAACGGACCGCTGGTCACTGGCACGACGACGCTAATCGTGGTGCCGCGCCCCACCTTGCTCTCTAGCTCGATGGTCGCTTCGAGCAGTTCGGCGCGCTCGCGCATGTTCACCATGCCCAGGCTGCCCCGGTCCTCGTAGTTGGTGCCCACCGCCGACGTATCGAAGCCGACGCCGTTGTCCGACACTTCCAGCAGCACCACGTCCTCGTGGTGCATCACCCGCACATTGATGATCTTCGCCTGGGCGTGCTTCCGCGCGTTGTTAACCGCCTCTTCGGCGATGTAGAACAACACCCCCTGCTGGTAGCTGTTGATGCGCGCCTCGGCCTCCGGGCTAACGCGTACCGCCACCGCCTGGTCGTAGGTGGCCTCCATCTTGTCCGCGAGTTGTTCCAGCGCTGCCCCGAGTCCCTGGCTTTCGAGCATGAGCGGGCGCAGGGTAAACAGCATATGCCGAATTTCCTTCGTCGTTTGCCGCGCCAACTCCTCGACCTTTATGAGTTCCTTTGTCGGGTTGTAACCCGGGTTCTTATCGATGATGCTCTGTAGCGTGTTCAGGCGCATCGCAATCGCCGAGACGGTTTGCGTGGGGCCGTCGTGCAGGTCGCGGGCGAGCTTCTTGCGCGCTTCTTCTTCCACCTCGATGATGCGCTCTTTTTCCTCGGCGAGGTTGCCGTACAGCACAGCATTTTGCAGCGCCACCGTCGCCTGCGTGCCCACGGCTTCCAGCAGGCCGGTGTACTCCTCACCGAAAGCGTTTGGCTCGCGGCTGCCGAACAGCAGCACACCGTAGTTATCGAAGCCCGCCCGCAACGGAATACACAACGTGGAGCGCACGCGCTGGAACGACAGGAAATACTGTAGCTCTGGGTCTTTCGTCATGCGCCCGCCGAAGGTCGGCACACACCGCGTGAGCGTTTGGCCGATGAGTCCCTCGCGGCCCGGGGTCGTGCGGTGTTCATCGGGGCGGGCCAAAGCGCGCCCATTAACCACGTGCAACTGGTTATCGCCGGGGCGGTAGAGCAGCACCGCGCCCGTGAAGCTGCCGCGCTGTTGGTCCTTCAGCGCGAATTGGCCCACATTAAGCGCCGCGTCGAGCACGCGTTCGTAGTTGAGCGTGTAGTTGAGCGTGTTCGCCATTTCGCTGATGGCGTGGGTGCGGTCGCGGATGTCGCGCGCCTGGTCGCTGAGGTCGCCAGCCATTTCGGTGAGTTGTTGCTTCTCTTGCTGGCGCTGCCAACTAAGCACGTAGCCGCTCACACTGCCGACGACGACCACAAGTGCGAGCGTCAACAGGGGTTCGGCCAGGCTTTGTACCATCGGCACGAACTGCACCGTGCCGAATACGAACAGCATTGCACCGAACATCGCGATGATACCGCCGATGGTATCGACAACGCCCCACGCCCCGCCGAAGCGCAGCATGCCCACGATGAGCATGGAGCTAACCGTGCCTACCAGCAGCATCGGTGTGCTAAATTCTGTATTGACCAGTATGTTGGCTTCGAGGTTTACCAGGGTGAAGATAATCACCCAATTGCCGATCATCGCGACCGGCGTAAGCGCCTTGTGGATGGGCGGCACAAGGATTACAAGCATGAGCAGCAGGTTGGCAAACGCACCCAGGCTGAATGCCCGCAGCACCAGGTTGTTCGGCGTGCCTGTCATGATGAGTGTTGCGCACACGGCAACAAGGACAACCCAGCGTAAGCCGAAGAGCGTCCAATCCTGGGTCGTTGAGAGCGTACTGTCGGAATCCATCAAGGTCTACTCAACATTAACGCATCAAGGTTGTTACCAAAGTACCATGTTTTGCTGCCTCAACCAATATAAGGGCAACAAAAAAGGCGAGAAACAAGCGCGCTTCTCACCTTCTTGAAATCTTGGGCGCGCAGGGACTCGAACCCCGGACCTCACGGATGTGAACCGTGCGCTCTAACCAGCTGAGCTACGCGCCCTAGTGTTGATTTCCTAGAAGGACAATATAGCATAGGGCAATATGGCAGGCAAGGCCGAGAATGCTCATGCGCCTTTCACAACTTCGTCTTCGGTGGCGGGCAATCATCACCCGCTACCAACAGCAGGGCCTCGCGCTCATCCTCCGCCGGGTGATGCGCCGCGCGACCCGGGTGGCGTTCGCGCTGGTGTCGCTGGTCGGGTGTACCATCAGCGCAGTAACCCCCACCCAGCCACCCACATTTTCCTCGGCGACTGCCGAACCCACCGCGCAGCCCGCCCCCACGGCCCAGCCCACCCCCACCGAGGACGGCTGGCAGGCGCTGTCGCCGGGCATCGAGCGGCAGATACTCCGACCACCGGGGACGGTCTTCGCGCGGTTGGCCGTCATCCGAATAAATCCGTCGCAGGTGACGATTCGCGCGCACTACCGCCCCGGCGATCCGCTCCTCGCCGCCGGTTGGGCCGATGCATTGCCCGACGCCGCCGTGATTATCAACGCGAACTTCTTCGACCGCGAGATCCATGGCGTCTTCAAGCAGTGGCTCGAGCTCTTCGGTGTGCGCAATTTCAAGGAGCCTGAGGTATAGGTTCCGTTCGAGCTGGAGCCGATCGACGTCCGCGGGCCCCGGTGGCAGGGCGGGCATCTCGAAAAAACCTAGCACGAGTCGCC
>CAYSVE010000483.1:0-4914 GCA_964434365.1 uncultured Anaerolineaceae bacterium
CGCGGTTGATCTTGTCGAGCACAGCGTTGTAGTCCTGGCCCTCTTCGGTGAACTGGATCACGATCACAGCCGGGTCTAGCCATTGGTGCCAGTTGTACGCCGGTTCACCTTCGGGCAGTGGGTTGTTGCTGGTGTACTCGAAGTAGTAGCGGCCCTGCGTGAGGGTGATGTCGGTCGCCTCGAGTGCGCTCACTACTTCCACACCGTCGAGGGTCTCGGCGCGGTCGATTGCATCCGCAAGGACGAATACGGCATCATAGGAAGCCATCGCGTAACCAGCCGGCTCACTGTCGAATTGCTCACGGTAGGCGGCAACAAACGCCTCGGTGGATTCGTTGTAGTTCGCCGGGGAGATGCCGACCTTGTAGAAGGCGCAGAAGTTGCCGTCTGGCACAGCTTCCCAGTATTCCGGCTGAATTGCGTCCTGCATCGTATTGCAAATCGTCTCATCTGTCGGGGCGAGGCCGAGTTCGACCATCTGCTGGGTGAGGTTAAAGCCGGTCTCACCGGTTACCTCAACTCGGACTGCGTCGGGTGCAGGGCCAGCCTGGATGCGCGACAGGACCGGTACGAAGTCCTCGGTGCCGAGTTCGACGAAGACGGTCTCGATGTTTACACCCGCTTCGGTGAAGAAGTTCTCATTTTGCTCGGCAGCGCCGATACCGTAGTCGGTGTTCTCGGCGATAACGACCACATTCTCAACGCCCTGCGCGATGAGCCAGTCCACTGCCGCACGGGCCACCTTGGTGGAGGTCGGTGCGATGCGGAAGATATAGTCGATGCCATCTTCCTCGAAGCGTGTCAGGCCTTCGGCGGTTACGTTGTCGTTCCACGGCTCGGAGTAAACAGTGGGGATGCCATTATCCTGCAAAATGTCCATCGTCGCGAGGCCCACCGCGCTGTGATACACACCCACCAGGCCAGAGACTTCACTCACTTCGATCAGGCGCTCGGTCGCACGTTGGGCGGCATCGGGCAAGCCTTCACTGTCTTCCACCTGGATCTCAAGCATAAAGTTGGTGCCGCCAACTTCAACACCACAGCCCGCGTTGATGTCGGCAACCGCCGCTTGCATAGACCATTCCATCGCCACACCAGCGGTTACCGCCCCAGGGGCAGACAGCGGAGCCAGACCACCGATGACGATCGGCTCATCGGCGAAGGCGCAGTCGTCCTGGGCCGACGCCGTCGCGACACTAAGTGCGACCAGCAGAAGCACAGCAAATACACGCTTAAACAACATAGTCTCTTTCCTCTCTCGAAAAGCAATCACAGCGGGTCAATACCCACTTCGTATTGGCCATACTAACGGATTGTGAGAAGTATTTCAAACGATTGGGGAATATTAACCGATAGGCGGCCATAAGACTTTGGGCACTTTAGCTACCTGCTTTTGACAATCCATCACAGATATGCTAACTTTCATCGGAGTGCATACGTATGCAAAATTAGGGGTTTAATCCGATGAACCATCCAAAAGTAACCAACGAAGAAATGATGAAGCGCGTCGTTCGGTTCGACGATGTGACAAAGCATCCCATCCCCGTGATGTTTATAGACAGCCCACTCGAGGGGCACCAACGTTTGAACTACGCCGTCATCGGTGATACGGCCAGCGAAAACTCGGAATACGCGCCGATGCTCAGTGCGCCGCACACATTCCAGATCGGCATGGTGTATGCCCTACCCGGCAACGGTCCCGCGTGGCACACGCACGACTATGTGGAAATCTTCATGCCGCTGAAGGGGAATTGGCGCTTCTTTTGGACCAACGAGAAGGACGGCGAACCCGAAGGCGAGGCCCTGCTGAAGCCGTGGGACCAGATTTCGCTGCCGCCGGGCTTATGGCGTCGCTTCGAAGTGGACCAGACTGAAACCGAAGGTGCGTGGATCTACGCTGTGCTCGACCAACACGAGGTGTTCGAGGGCAAAGACCCCTATTGGGCAGAAAGCGTCGAGAAGGCAGCGGCCTCTGCTGGCTTTAAATCCGATGACAGGGGTAAGATGATTAAGCCAGAAAATTACCAACAGGTGCACGACGAAATCCTGGACAAGATTTCCAGGACCATGAAATAAGGTCTACCACCTGCCTTTATTGGAACTAAACCACTACTGGAGGATGTGATTTATGCGTTTGAGTACCGATCGTATTTTGACAACACACGTTGGCAGCATGCCGCGTCCGCAGGATGTCGTGGATATGCTGTTTGCGCAGGAACGCGGCGAATTGACCAACACTGCTGCGTTCAATGACGTGATGCGCAACGCCGTCGCCGAAACCGTCAAAAAGCAGGTCGATGCTGGGATCGACATTGTCAGCGACGGTGAAATGAGTAAGATCAGCTATGCGACATACATCAAGCATCGCCTGACGGGCTTTGCCGGCGACAGTCCTCGTGCGACGCCCTGGGACCTCGACGATTTCCCTGCCTACCGCGACAGTATTTCCGGCAAGGGCACGCCGACGTACAGCCGCCCCCGTTGTCAGAGCGAAATTACTGTGAAATCGATGGAACCGCTGGAAAAAGACTTAGAGCACCTGATCGCTGCACGCGATGCCGCCGGGGCCGCCGAGGCGTTTATGAACGCCGCGTCGCCGGGTGTCATTGGCGTTTTCCAGCCGAATGACTACTACCCCACCTACGAGGAGTATTTGCAGGCAGTCGCCGATGCGATGAAGAGCGAGTATGAGAAGATCGCCGCTAGCGGTGTGATTCTCCAAATCGACTCGCCAGATTTGGCGATGGGGCGTCACATCCAATACCGCGACATCGACGACGACGCGTTTGTCAAAAAGGCGGAGCAGCAGGTCGAGGTGTTGAACTACGCGCTGCAAAACGTGCCTGCCGAACAGGTTCGGATGCACCTGTGCTGGGGCAACTACGAGGGACCCCACACCCACGACATTGCGCTCGATAAAATTGTCGATGTGGTGCTAAAGGCCAAGCCACAGGCGCTACTCGTCGAGGCGAGTAATCCACGTCATGCGCACGAGTGGGCCGTGTGGGCCGAGGCCGACATCCCAGACGATAAGGTGATGATCCCTGGTGTGCTGGATACGACCTCCAACTTTGTGGAGCATCCAGAACTCGTCGCGCAGCGGATTTTGCACTTTGCCGACATCGTCGGGCGCGAGCGCGTGATTGCTGGCACCGACTGCGGCTTCGGGACATTCGCGGGTTTTGGCAAAATTCACCCCGATATTTGCTACGCCAAGTTGGGGTCGTTGGCCGAGGGCGCAAAAATCGCATCCGAGAAGCTGTGGTAACTGCTCGCTACCCAAGAAAAGGTGTAACACCATGCGCAAAAACGCGCTAAAGGCGAAGTGGGCGGCTAGCGAAAATGCCGTCAACGGTTGGCTACACATCCCTAGTGGTTGGAGCGCCGAGGTGATGGCTCACGCGGGCTACGATAGCCTGACGGTCGACATGCAGCACGGGCAGCTCGATATGGGCGACGCAATGATGATGATGCGTGCGGTTAGTACCACAGATACCATGCCAATGGCTCGTGTGCCGTGGAATGAGCCGGGCACTATCATGCGCCTGTTGGATGCCGGTGCCTACGGTATCATCTGCCCGATGGTCGACACGCGTGAACAGTGTGAGCAATTTGTGGGGGCTTGCCGCTACGCACCAGAGGGTTATCGTAGCCGTGGGCCGACACGCGCCAGCATCTACGGCGGTGCGGACTATGTTCTCCATGCGAACGAAGAAATCGTCACACTGGCGATGATCGAAACAGCAGAGGCGATGCAAAATCTTGATGCAATTGCCTCGGTGCCTGGGCTTGATGGGTTGTATGTTGGCCCTGGCGACCTCAGCCTGAGCACCTTCGGTATGGACCGCAGCGGCATCGACCTCGATTACCCGGAGTTTCTCGAACTTTTGGGGCGTATTCTTGCCGCAGCCACCGCGAACAATCTTATCGCTGGTATCCACACAAATTCACCGGCCTACGCCCGCCGTATGTACGGCATGGGCTTTAGGCTAGTAACTGTCATGACCGATACCGTATTGATGCGCACGATGGCTCAACAGACGTTGGCCGAACTGCGCGGAGAAAACCAAGAGACTGAGCAAAAAGAGGCATACTGACTATCATGGCGAAGCGTTATATCAAAACTGGTATGGATGTCGAGACGAGCGTCGCTGCGGACGCGAAGGTTCGCGGCATCGTCGAGGGCATTCTTGCAGATGTCGAAAAGCGCGGCGATGAGGCTGTGCGCGAACTTAGCTTGAAGTTCGATAACTGGAGTCCGGAGAGCTTCCGGCTTACACAAGTAGAAATCGACGCGGTAATTGCGACACTGCCGCAACAAACCATCGATGACCTGAAGTTTGCGCAGGAGCAGGTGCGTAACTTCGCCCAGATTCAGCGCCAGGCAATTCAAGACGTCGAAGTGGAAACGCTGCCGGGCGTGACGCTGGGTCACAAGAACATCCCCGTGAACAGCGTCGGGTGCTATGTGCCGGGTGGCCGCTACCCCATGGTGGCCAGCGCGCATATGAGCGTGCTTACGGCAAAGGTGGCCGGTGTGCCACGTGTGATTGCCTGCACCCCACCCTCGAACGGCCAACCGCCTGCGGCTACCGTCGCTGCCATGCACTTTGCCGGGGCCGACGAAATTTTGATCCTCGGGGGTGTGCAGGCCGTCGCTGCGATGGCCCTTGGCACCGAAACGGTGGAATCTGTCGATATGCTGGTGGGTCCCGGCAACGCTTTCGTCGCCGAAGCGAAGCGTCAGTTGTACGGGCGTGTCGGCATCGACCTGTTCGCTGGCCCAACGGAAGTGCTGGTCATCGCAGACCACACCGCCGATGCCGAAATGTGCGCCACAGATTTGCTCGGCCAGGCTGAGCACGGCCCGACTTCCCCGGCGACGCTGTTGACGACCGGCGAAGAACTCGCCCA
>CAYSVE010000484.1:0-4914 GCA_964434365.1 uncultured Anaerolineaceae bacterium
GGCGAACTAATTGACTAAAATGATCGACGCACACAAACAACTCCACTAGACTATCCATTGGAACCTCAGGCTTACGGCTTCGACACCCCAAGCTTACCGTTTTTCGCGGCGAGGTTCCCTCCACTCCTTAAACGAGATTCAGGTTAATTTGCGCTTTTCTATGGGAAGTGTTACTCTTTAGATACGATCTGGTAAGAAATCAAGGACACAGGGTCACCATGTTTAAGGCCTCTAAGTACATACTGCTAATCCTGCTACTTGCAATACCAGGGTTCCAGGGGGGTATACACTCCCAGGAAGAGCCACCAGAGAATTTACTCGTGAACCCAGGCGGCGAGGAGGACACGGAAGGGGCCTGGGAGATTTTTGCGGGCACCTGGGAATTCAGCGGTGAGGTGTCTCCAAACACTGGTGAAGGATACTTTGCTGCAACCTCCGCAAGTTCTGAAGAGTTTGCCATCATTGGTCAATTCGTTGACGTTACACAATACGCTGACGCAATTGACGCTGGCGCGCAACGTGTGCTTCTGGAGGCACAGTATCAAACAACCGCTGGTGGCGACCCGCCAGGTGTCGCTGGCCTGTTGATCGCCTTCGCAGACAGCGCCGATCAAGCGTCGGGCCAAGGCCTTGGCTTTGTCGAGTCTCCATTTCGGACGAGTACCCGTGGATGGCAACGACTCGAAATCGAGGAACGCGTACCACCTGGTACGCGCGGTATCGCTATCGGCTTGCTCGCGTTGCCAAATCGTGAAGTCAATGGCCCAATATACTTCGATGATGTCGCCCTCATAGCGCTCGAGCCAGTCCCTTTTGAAGCGACATGTACCGACCAACTTCCTGGTGCCACTGCTCCTGATACTAAAGGTTGCCCAACCGAGTTCGACCCATTCGACCAACTCACGTTTGACGATAGCCTACACGAGGCGTGGTACGGGCGCTTTTGGACGGGAAGTTGCGCTGGTGTAAACGCATTTTGTATTTCGGGTCCAGGTTGGTACGAGACAATCGACATTTTGTTGGGGCGTTTGCCAGAAGCCGAGCACGCCTACGCACGAAACCGCATGTGGGCGCTTGGGCGCGCCGTTGGCCACGATTGGGCGCGCGATAACCGCATCGACGCTATCGCTACAAGCGACATACAAGCGTGGGGGGGGCAGTTGGAGCGCGCGCAGTCTCCGGCGGAGATTTATTTCGCAATCACGCAAATCGAGGATGAAGTCTGCCGTCGCCTTGGTGAGGATTACATTGTTGGTGGCTACGCCGAGGGCAGTAGTTGCGCCACCGTGGGCGATTAGAGGCGATTTTGACAAAGGAATAATCTGCAATACACTATCGACATGACAGAGAGAAAGCCTTACCCAAGTGATCTAACGGACGAACAATGGCGGCATTTGCATATACTTGTGCCTCGTAAGCGCGGCAAGGGAAATCATCGCTCGCCCCAGCGAAAACGTGAGTTACTGAACGCGATTTTGTATGTCAAATCCACGGGTTGTCAGTGGGATGCGCTGCCGCATGACTTCCCGCCTCATCAAACGGTGTACGGTTACTTCCGCGAACTGAGTGATGCGGGCACCTGGCAACAAATCAACGACACCCTAAGGCGCGGAGTTCGCCGCCGCGAGGGTCGTGCCCCAGACCCCAGTGTGGTGATTGTGGACAGCCAGTCAGTCAAAACGACTGAAAAAAGGGGGGCTGTTGCGGGTTCGACGGCGGCAAGCGCGTCAAAGGACGGAAACGACACATCGCAGTCGACGTAATGGGCATGATGCTGGGCGTCTTGGTCCTTCCAGCTAATTTTTCCGACGATTTTGGGGCCAAGCACTTGCTCCGGCAAATTCCATTCGCCCCCCGTTGGGCTTTGTTTCTGTTTGATGGCGGTTATGATAAACCGCCTCTCATCCATTGGTGTGAACAGCTATTCGGTGTCAAAGTTGAGATCTCTCGACGGCTAGGGAAAGGGTTTGAGGTCTTGCCCAAACGCTGGATTGTCGAGCACACCTTTGGTTGGTTGAATTTTGCACGGCGATTGAGTAAGGACTACGAAGCCCGACCCGATGTTAGCGAATCCATGATTTACGTCGCCATGATCCATGTGATGCTTAAACGCCTCCATCCTTCATGACGGCACATTACTTATCCGAAATCAGCTCTAAAAACTTTTGTCTATATTTTCAAGGATTTTAGCATTGCCTAGGAAGACCAATCAACCGGGATTTCTCATCGGTGCGCTCGGTGCGCTGCTGTTAATTTCGGCAGATGAGCTACGCAGGATGGTTACAGATGCAGGGGCTATCGCCCAGGACGGTGCCCTGCGTGTCCATCGGCACATTGCTGAAGACGACCGGCATCAGGGCTGGGTCGCGCGTTTGGCGGCCCCGTGGACGCGCTTCGGCCTGGAACCGGGCTGGGTGTTTGTGTTGGGCTGGTTGGCGGTCGCGAGGCGATACTTCGATACCACGGGCATCACCTGGCGCTGGCGGATTCGGTCGTTGGGTTGGCTCTTGTTCTGCATCTTTCTCTCCTTGTGAGGGCGTGTCGCCCTGTCTCGTTGACTTATGACAGTACGGTAGCCCACAGGGGGAGGGGTTGTGACCACCCTTTGGAGGGGTGGCGGCGTTTGTTTGCGGCTTTTTTACGGCTTGCCCCACACCGACGCAACAGTGAACGCTCGTGCCTTATTTCGCTCTTCCCTCTTTAATTATCCAGATTATCCAGATACTCGAGGTAGGTGCTTAGCGACTGATCCATTGCACGCGTCAGCCGCAGAAGCAAAAAAGAGCCGCTGCTAGTCGGCCTCGTTGCCTTGGCCGAAGCCCGCCTCGCGCGCCTTGATGATGGCCTGGGCGCGGTCGGCGACTTGCAGCTTGTTGAAGATGTTCGAGATGTGGTTGCTCACCGTCTTCGGGGCGATGTGCAACTGGCGCGCGATGTCGTGGTTGTTTTGCCCACGCGCGATGAGGTCCAGCACATCGCGTTCGCGCTCGGTGAGGTCGGCGAGGGCCAGGTTTGTGGCGGCGTGAGGACGCGGCGCGGCCTCCATGTTACGGAAGTAAGCCGTCACGCGGTTGGCAATCGCCGGGCCGAAGAGCACATCGCCCGCCGCCACCGCGCGGATGGTCTTCAGCACCTCGGCTTTATCGACGCCTTTGAGGACGTAACTGCGCGCCCCGGCCACCATCGCCGCGAACAACGACTCGCTGTCTTCGAGCATGGTGAGCATGATGATGCGCGTCTGCGGTAGCGCGGCTAGAATATGGGCTGTCGCCTCGATGCCGTTCATGTCGCCCATCTGGATATCCATCAGCACGACATCGGGCTGTAGGTCGAGCGCGCGTTGCACGGCCTCTTCGCCGCTGGCGGCCTCGCCCACCACCTCGATATCATCGACGGCAAGGAAAATCGCGTGGAGGCCTTCGCGAAACAGCGTGTGGTCATCGACGATGAGCAGGCGAACCAGGGATTGCGTCATGCGGTTGTTCCCTCGTTTACACCGATAACATCGCGCGCGAGGGGTAGCGTCACGGTGATGCAGGTGCCGCCCGCCACGCGTGGCGCAATGGTAAAGCCGCCACCGAGTTCTTCGGCGCGCTCGCGCATGGTGTGCAGGCCCACATTTGGCACCACTGGCATCGGCAGTCCTACGCCGTCGTCCTCCACGTCGATTTGCAGCGCGGGCGGGTAGGCATTCGCGGGGATGTACAGCTTCACCCAGCAGTGGCTTGCCCCGGCGTGCTTCACCACGTTGTTCACCGCCTCCATCGTAATGTGGTAGGCGGCGGCTTCCGTCGCAGCGGGCAGGCCATGCGGCAGCGCATCGGCGTCGAGCGATATGCGCAGGGTGTTCGGGTGGCCGCCAAGCTGCGAAACCGCCCCGCGCAGCGCCTCGACCAACCCCAACTCATCGAGCGCGGGCGGGCGCAGGTTGTTCACCACGCGGCGCACATCGGCAACAAGCGCCTGCGACTGCCGCTTCACATCGCCCAACAGCCCCACCGATTTTTCCGGGTCGCGGGCAATGAGATCGATGGCCGCGTCGATTTTCAGCGGGAGGCTGGCAAGCGCCGGGCCGAGGCCATCGTGTAAATCGCGGCGCAGGCGGCGGCGTTCTTCCTCGCGGGTGATGACCAACCGCTCGCGGGCCGTCTGCAACTCCGATTGTAAGCGAACCGCCGACACAACCGCACCCAACTGCCCCGCGACACTCTCCAGCACAACGACATCGGCGGCACTGAGCGGCTCGCCGGGCGAGCGCTGCCCCACGACCAACTCGCCGACGGCTTCGTTCTGGTATATCAACGGGAAGGCCTGCGTGGGCGTGTTGTTCGCCCCGACCTGCGCCTGAACGGTCGCGTCGGCGGCGCGGCGGCTGATGATCGCGACGTAGGGGATTTTCAGTGAGCGGGCGATGGTGCTCACGCTGGCATTCAGCAAATCGGCGGGGAGCACGGCGGTACTCAACTGACCCGACAGTTCGAGCAGCACGGCCTGCGGCTCGTCGCGCTGGCCGAACATCAACCGGTTGACACCCTGCTGAATGCGTACCCGCAACCCCTGGAAGCTCACCGCGACGACACCCGTCGCCACAATCGAGGATAGCGTGTTCGTGCTGGCGCGTATCGTCGCATTGAGGAAAGCGACGATGGCGATATACAGCAAAATCAGCAACACGGTAAGGATGGTGTAAACCAGCGTGCGGTTGATAAGCACATCGACATCCCACAGACGATAGCGCAGAATCGCGATCGTGATCGCCACCGGTATCGCAACTTGCGTCGCCATCGTAAACGGGAAGTGCAGCATCGCATTCAGTATCCGCGCCTGCCCGGCCTCCGGCGGAAACAGTTCGAAGAACAAAATCCAATCCACCGCGCCAAGCACATCGATGAAGATTGCCAGCAGCACCCACTT
>CAYSVE010000485.1:0-4904 GCA_964434365.1 uncultured Anaerolineaceae bacterium
AGGGGCCAACGCCCAAAACGCCGACGACCCCATCCGATGGGACGAACTGAGCGACGAACCCACCGAGCGGTTGCACAACTTCTCCACCATCGGTGATAACCGCCGAAATGCGGCTTCCAGCAGTTCCGATGGCGACATCGAGGGGCACGACATCTCCACACCCGACCAGTAGCGCGCCCAAGTTCCCCCACACATTGTTTCAATCGTGTATAATAGCGTGAGCTTATTCATATACATGCCGTAGGGGACGAGAGCGCATGTCTGACAGCCCGGAAAACAGTACAACCCAGGGCCAAGGCTGGCATCAGCCGACCACGCCAGGCACCTGGCACACGCCCACGCCTACCGTAAAACCAGCGGATAGCGGCGGTTGGCGACGGCCCACGATGCCCACCGATGTACACCCCCCACCCGCCAGCGAAGGCGCATGCCACCTCCCGAAGCCCGAAGACACCCCCGCCGACCCACCCCCCGAGGAAGCACTCACCACGACGGCGGCCCCCGCGCCCGAAGATGTTGCGCCCAGCGCTACCCCACGTCCCGAGGACTTCATGCCTGCCGATGAGGCAGTAGCCCCCGAGGACGCGCCCATGCGCCCCGAGGATGCGATCTTCGGCGCGACGCAGCGCCCCGCCCCCGAGGATACGGCAGCACCAGCCCCCGAAGACCTAACGCTCGAAACCGACGATGCCGACGACTTCGGTGCAGACCTCGAAGACGCGCTAGACGATATGGACGACGCCTACGCCATCGCCGCACAAACCCTCGAAGAACTCGAGGACGACGAGGACGACACCGACGCCTTCCAGATGAGCGAGCTGATGGCGCTGCAAAGCCTCGCGGATGCCACCCCAGAGGGCGCCGTTCAGCAGGGCACCGCCGCCGGTACGCCAGAGGTGGAAGAAGAAGATGCCACCGACGGCCTCGATACCAGCGGCCTCTCCCCGGCAGAACTCGCGATGCTCGAAAGCGCCGCCCGCGCCACCGATGAAACCACCGCCACCGACAACTACATGGCCGAGCAACTCGCCCGGCTTCAGGCCGAGCAGGGCCTCGGTTCGACAGACCCAATGGCTGGTGCCATGGACCGCCTGGAAGAAGAGGGCGACTTCGGCCAGGGCACGGGCGACGAACACGACCCCGCAGCAGCGGCCCGCGCAGCCCTCGAAGAACTTCAGGGCGCAACCGGGCAATACGCCCCCTTCGGCATCGATGACACCACCGGTGGCGAGAGCACCGCTGCGCTAGACCCGGCCCAGATGGAACTCGCGCGCCAGTTCAGCGAGGCCGAAACGAACATCCGCGCGCTGCGCGACCAGTACAACCAGGGCCTGATGAACCAGGAGCAGTTCGAACAGCAACTGCGCCAGCACATGGTGCTCGATAACGAGCAGGTGTGGTGGATGATGGGCGCGCAAACGGACATGTGGTATCGGTATAACCAGGGCAACGGCCAATGGGAGGTCGCGCAACCGCCCCGGCTCGATTCGCCGCAGCGACAGGGCGTGCCCACCGAAACCAGCCCCTACGACGCTCAAGAGTTTTTCAGCGAGCAGGGCAGCCTGCCCTACCTCGGCGATGACGGCGGCGAGTACAGCGGCCAACTGCAAAACCAGCAAACACAGCCCAGCGGCTTTAGCACCGGTGACCCATACAACACCGATTACGTCCGCCCTGCGCAAGCCGATACCTACGACCCCAACCAGACCGTCGTCGGTGGTAGCGCCGTCGACCTGGACCAAACGCTACGCAACGACGCCCAGACGATCCCTGGCAGCAGCTACTTCGAACCGACGGTGCAATCGCCTGCCGTCGGTGGCGATTACGTCGCCCCCGATGCACAAGACGACTTCGAAGCAGCGGTCCAGGCCCCGATAGGCGAAGGCGTGGAGGGCGCACCAGCCTACGACACCGATGATGAATACGGCGAGGCTGTTCGCAGGGCGCAGGAGCGCCAACAGCGCACCGCGATGGGCCAACTCATCGCAGCAGTCGTCGTGATTTTGGGTATCGCACTGCTCGGTGTGGCGGGTGCCGCACTGGGCATCGGCCTGTGGTGGAGCGACATCGCAGAGCGCTGGCGCGACGAGGTCACTGGCCTTGCCGCCTACGAGCCGCCGTTTAGCTCGGTGTTCATCTACGATGTGAACGGCGAACAGATCGCCGAAATCAACAGCCAGGCCGCCGATAGCGGCGCGCGTGTGCCCATCTCGCTCAACGAAGTGTCGCCGCTGATGATCCACGCCGTCGTTAGCCTGGAGAACGAGCGCTTCTTCATCGACCCCGGCTACGACCCCATCGCCATTACCCGGGCGTTTATCCAAAACTTTACGCAGGGCCAGGTGGTGAGCGGGGGCAGCACCATCACGCAGCAAATCGTGCGGAACCTTATTTTCGGCAACAGCGACGAATTCGCCGCGCTGCAACTCAACGAGGCCGACCGCAAGCTGAACGAAATCGTGGCGGCGGGCATGGTCAGCCAGCAGTACACCAAGGAAGAAATCCTCGAACTGTACTTAAACGAGGTGTACTTCGGCAATTTAGCCTACGGCATCGAAGCCGCTGCCCGCTTCTACTTCGATAAATCGGCGTCGGACCTCAACCTCGCGGAAAGCGCATTGCTCGCCGGGCTTATCCAGGCGCCAGCGACATACGACCCGGTGCAAAACCGCGAAACGGCCTTCGACCGCATGGATGTGGTCTTCCAGCGGATGGTCGCCGTGGGCTGCCTCGATATTCCGTTCCAGGCCAACCCGGTATGTGTGACGAACGACACCGTGCGCCAGGCTGCGGTGGAGCGCGCCGAAGTGGAAACCGCGCAGTATCTCCCGCGCGAGAACACCAGCCGCTACCCGCACTTCGAGCAGTTTGTGCGCGCCCGTTTGGAGCGCAGCTTCAGCCAGGGCGAAATCTTCGGGCGCGGCTTCAATGTGTACACGACGCTCAACCCGCGCATTCAAGACTTCGCCGAGGCTGCACTCAACGAGCAGATTAACCTGCTGCGCGACACGGGCATCAACACAGGCACGATTATGGTCACCGACCCGCGCACGGGCGCCATCCGCGCGATGATCGGCTCGCCAGACTTCAACAACGAGGAAATCGACGGGCAGTTGAACCTCGCGCTGGCCTATCGCCAACCGGGGTCGTCCATCAAGCCGATTGTGTACGCCACGGCCCTCCAGGGCGTGCAGGTCGAGGGCAGCCCACAATATTACACCCCGGCCACGATTCTGTGGGACATCCCTGCGAACTACCCAGATGGCACGTCCATCGTCAACTTCGACGGGCGCTTCCGTGGCCCGGTGAACTTACGCGCGGCGCTGCAAAATAGCTACAACATCCCCGCCGTGCAAACGTACAACTTCATCGGCAACGACCGCTTCCGCCAGACGGCAGAGGGCATGGGCCTCACCTTCGCCGATAACGCAACCTTCGGCCTGCCAACGGCCCTCGGCGCGACCGAGGTTCGCCTGTTCGACATGATGGTGGCCTACGGTACCATCGCCAACGACGGCAACCGCGTCCCGCTGTTCGCCATCGAGCGCATCGAAGATGCCGCCGGTAACCCGGTGGAAATCGCGGAGCGACCCGCCCCCACCCAGGCGATTCGCCCGTCGCTGGCATTCTTGCTGCAAAACATCCTCGCCGATGACGGTTCCCGCGCCCCGGCGTTCGGGGCCAGCCCCACCCTGCTCACGCTTGCGCAGTACAACGGCGCAGTCGGCGCGAAGACGGGCACCAGCAGCGAAGCGCGTGACCTGTGGACTGTCGGCTTTACGAATACGGCTGTTGTGGGTGTGCGCCTGAACAACGCGGGCAATCAGCAGACGTTCGGCACGAGTGGGTATGTGTCGGCGGCACCGCTGTGGCAACGCGTGATGGAAGTCGCGGTGCAGGGCACCAACGTGCAGCCCTTCGAAAACCCCGGCGGCGTCGTCGCACGGCCCGTTTGCCGCACGACCGGCACCCAACCGGGCAACAACTGCCCGAACGCAGGCAACGAGTTCTTCATCGAGAACCAACCGCCGCCCCCACCCGCACAGGGCTTCGTGCAAACGCTCAACATCGATACATGGACGGGCCTCATCGCCAACGACCTGTGCTCGAACAACGTGGTGCAGGGCACGTTCCTGGCGCTCAACTACGGTTCGTTCAACCCGTTCATCGAAAACTGGCTGAACAGCACCCAGCAGGGCCGCGCCTACGCAAACAGCATCGGCCTGCCGCTGCCTGCCAATGCCCCGCCGACCCAATCCTGCGACATCAATGCGCCGATTTTGCAGGCGGCCATCACAGCACCCGCGAACGGTGCGAACGTCATCACCGAAACGGTGGATATTCAGGGGTCGGTAACCGCTAGCAACTTCCAGGAGTACACGGTGGCGGTTGCTAACGCGAACGCCCCGAACAACTTCACCGTGGTGGCGGGGCCGTTCAACAGCCCGGTGACCTCGGGCACGTTGGGCACGTGGGATGCCACGAACTTCACCAATGGGCAGTACCTCATCCAACTGCGCGCAGTGAGCAACAGCGGCGGCTTCGCGACGCGCCAAACGCAAATTACGCTTAACAAACCGCTGCCGACACCGACGCCCGTCCCGACCATCGTGCCGACCGTGCCGTCGTTCGAAAACGCGACGCCGCTACCGTTCGATAGCATTGGCAACAACAACAACTTCGGGACCTTCAACTCGCAGGGGGCATTCGAAGGCCCCACGCCGACGTTCGACTTCGGCGGGTAGGGTTTTGCAGCCATGGTAGTGCTGGGCGAGGCATGGCGTAGGACAGTCTCCACACGCCCCTCGCCCGCTCACATTTTGGGCTACGCGCAGTCGCCCCAGCCGAAATGACCCCAGAACGCGCCCCCGACCGATTCCGAAAACACATCGTCGCCGGTGTTC
>CAYSVE010000486.1:0-4882 GCA_964434365.1 uncultured Anaerolineaceae bacterium
CTGGCGTCGCAATTTGTGCTGCTGGCGGCCCTGCTACGACCTACAACGCTTTCGCGGAGTATGCAAGTCGCATACATTACAGGCACGCTGCTGATGATCGTTGGCGGGGTAACGGGCGTGCTGATGATGTTCAACCTGAGTGGCATTTACCAGGGCAACCTGCTCGCGAACGCCCGCATCATGTTCAGCGGCGAAATGATCGGCACCTTCACCGCCGAGGGCCTGACGAAAAGCGCAGGCGGCGACATCGTGGTGGTGCACGCGCTGGGTATCCACGGGTTATCGGCGATTCCATTGGTGGCGTGGCTGCTGAGCTACACGACGCTACCGGAGCGTAACCGAACGGTGCTCACCGCGCTCACGGCAGTCGGTTACACCGCCGCGACACTCGCGTTGGCGGCGTTGGCCGCACAAACGATCCCGCTCACACAGGTTGGGCCGGGCACGATCATCGCTGTGGGTGCGAGTGGCGCGCTGGTCGTTGGCCTATATGGGTTCGCGACGCTGCGCGCAATGCCGAAACTCCTTATGCCCGCCTGACCGATTCGTACGACGCGAAATAAGGCTAAAATGAGGGTGATTGCCAGCAAGCCAGGAATATCCCAATCGATGCGAATTCCCGTTCTGCTCGCGCTAACCCTCATTGCGCTTGCGGCCTGCGCGCCGAAAACGCCACCCACAACCGAGAACCCGTACATCGCACTCACCGTGACGGGGCATCACTGGCAGGTCGTCCAACAAGTCGAAACGCTCGTCGCCATCGAGCGCACGGCGGTCAACAAGGCATCGGTGCCACAGGGCGCCTTCGACGTGCGCGAGGAGGTTTTCCGCTCGAAGGACTTTCGGCTCGATGCACGGTGCACGCGCGTCGAAGAACCTGGCGATGCACAGTGGGAGTGCATCCGCCAGCGGTACAATCTTCTGGTGTGGCAAAACAACGCCGATCTCCGCCAGACCACCACGGGCGTCAACCGCACCGGCCCGCGCCCCACGCCACAGTTCGAACCCGATGACTGCCCCGACGACGCGCTGCGCGAGGGCTGCCAACGGCTCGGAAACGTGCAGACGTTTTTCACACTGCGCTTAAACGAAGCCAACCGCGATGAACCCGACTATCGCTGCAACGTCGACGAAACGCGTTGGACCGAAAGCGTCGTCGGCACGACGCTCTATGCAGAGCGCCAAACCGACGGTCGCTTCTGGTGCAACAACCTCTCCACGGAGCCACCCGCGTAGCGTGCCCCGTTGCAACAGCGCACTGACAATTTTGTTATTCTAGCGATGTGCACCTAGAATACACCTCGTAATGATGATTATGGGGATAGAGCATGCGGCACATCACACGATATTTGGTTGTACTCGCGCTTTTGATCGTCGGTGCGTGGGCGGTGCCTGCCGCCCACGCACAATGTGTCGGAAACAACAACACCGTCACCTGCACAGGATTCGACGAGGACGGTTTCCGCGCAATGGGCACGGAGGACATCACAGTTACAGTTGAGTCTGGTGCGATGGTAAATGGTATCGGCATCGATGAATCCACGGGTGGGCTAACGATAGACATCACGAACAACGGCACCATATACGAGGGCATCGGTAGCTTCATCAATGACGGCAGTAGCGTGATAATCGACAACAACGCCTACATAGCCACCGATTCTGGCAACGCCATCCTCGTTGTGGGAAATATTGGGAGTGACCATTCCATTATGGTAACAAACGACGGCTCCATCAACGCCGTGGCCGATTTCGCCGAAACGGGTATGCTCCTGCGTGTCGAAACTGGCGGTAGCATCGAAGTCGTAAACAACGGGCCTATCGAGGCCGCGATTGTTGGCCTCGATGTGGGTGGAGCGTTTTCGCCTCTCGATAGCATCAGCGTGGAAAATAACAGCACCATCACCTCGGACAACATCGGTGTCGCGTTCGGACAGATCGAGACGGCAAATGTTTCGCGCTTAACCAACACCGGCACGATTATCGGCGCGGTTGGTGTGGGGCCATATCTATCCGGTTACGGCAAACTCGATCTCATCAACAGCGGAACCATCACCGGCACCGACGGCACGGCGGTCGACCTCGATTACGGCGACAACAGCGCCACGATGAAAGTCGGCAGCGTAGTCAATGGCACCATCGATGGCAACAACGGCACCGATACCCTCATCTTCGACTACACGGGCGCCCCCTGCGACACGCCCATGCCGCACACCCCGACGCAGGGCAGCGGCTCCATCGACTTTTTGGGGAACACGCACACCTATACCAGCTTCGAAACCGTGAGTGTGACCTTCAACGTGTCGCCGTGCGTCAATAACGGTGACATCGACGAGAACGGGCACATCACACCAGTAGATGCGATCACCGTGCTGAACACCCTCGGCGACCCGGTGAGCGAAACGAACCTCCGCGCCGATACCGACGGCGACAACGACATCGACATCGCAGATTTTCGGTATGTGGTCGGTCGGCTTGGCGCAACGTGCGCAAGCGAGGCATCGTGCGTGCTGCCGTAGGGTGCGGTTGCAAGGCGAGGGTCGTTCTTTCGGAGCCTCGCCTGCGTGTTACATTAAGGAAGCGGTTTCTCGGCGACGGGTTGCGGCAGCGGTTGCCCCGCCCGAACGCGCACATAGTCGAAGATTTCCGCCGCCACATTGAGGTACGGATAGGCCGTTTCGATGCCCTTGAAGCCCGGCGACGTGTTCACCTCACAGACTTCGAAGTGGTCGCCGCCGAACAGCAGGTCCACCCCGGCGATATCGAGGCCCAGCAGGCGCGACGCTTCGAGGGATAGCAGTTCGATTTGCGGCGTGCTTTCGTAGGCAACGGCGGCCCCGCCACGGCTAATGTTCGCCTTGAAGCCGCCATCCTGTGCGCGGCGCTGCATACAAGCGATGACCCGCCCACCAATGACGAGGACGCGCAGGTCACGGCCTCGGCTGGGCGACACAAACTCCTGCAAAATGAGGTTCGCGTTGCCAACGGTCCCCTCCAACAGGGTGACGAGGTCCTCGAAGTCGGCGCGCCGCTCGGAGAGATAAACGCCACTGCCCTTCGACCCGCTGACTGTCTTCACGACGACAGGGAAGCCGAGCTGGTCTTCTACAAGGTCGACATCGACCGGGAACTTCACGAGCATGGTACGCGGCACGGGCAAGTTGCTCGCCGCGAGGGTTTGCTGCGTGTACAGTTTGTCGCGCACGAGTTCGCTGGCCGTCGGCGCGTTGATGACCACCACCTTCAGCCGCTCCAGGTGACGCATAACAGCCAGGGCGAAGTACGTCGCCGTAGCGCCCATGCGCGTCAGCACGAAATCGGGCAAGGGGGTTACCTCGCCTTCCAGGCGCATACTACGCCGGTCATCGCGGGTTACGATAAGGTCGAGTTGATCGGGCCGAACCACGCGCAGGTCGATGCCCTGCTGCGCGGCGACTTCCAAAAAGCGTCGAATCTCGTAGCTCTCCGGCTTGAGTTCGGCCTGCGACTCGCGGTAGAGAATCCAACCTCTCAATGCTATTCCTTTTTCTTGAGTGGTGATGGGAAAGCGGCGATGCGCCGTGCGCCTATTATACGCCAGAGGCGTGCTTACAGTGCATTAAACTTGCACATGAGGATTGTACGAGATTTCATCAGTTGGTGTTGGCAAACCCCGCTATATTCGGTAATATACCGCTCGCGCCGTAGGGAAGGCGTATGGTTTGGGGGGCTATAGGGTACGATTCCGCGCCCAGCAGGGTAGCCACAGGGGTCGTATGATGTAGCAAAACAACAGATGACGAGGAAGACAATGCCAGTTAGCGAACGTGAACTCTTTGTAATCGGCTCGGCAGTAACGATGTTCCTGCTGTTTTTGGCGGTTGCCCTACCCGTGATGCTCTTCGCTTAAAGCTGAAACACAAACACCAGAAACACGACGTACACCAGCAAGTACACGAACGACTCGCGGCGGCTGAGGCGCCGGTCGAAGCCGAACGGCACCATGAGCAGCGTAAAGGCGATCATGAACGGGTAAATGACGGCATTCATGCGCCAGTCGATGGAGATTGTGAACAGCGCTGACGTGGTGCCCAGCACGAAGGTGAGGTTCGCGATGTTGGAGCCGATGAGGTTGCCCACCGCGAGGTCGCTTTCGCCGCGTTGGGCGGCGGTGGCCACTGCGGCGAGTTCGGGCAACGACACCGCAATTGCCAAAAACGTCGTGCCCATCACCAACCCGCTGATGCCCAGTTGACCCGCAATTGCCAGTGCGCCGTCGATGGTCCAGCTAGAGCCAACTACCAGAAAAACCACACCCAGTAAAATTCGCAGCACTTCCCACCAGCGGTTCACAGGCCGTTCGTCGGCTTCGCGATACCGACGCGCCGGGCGCGGTTCGTCGCGATGAAAGAAAGCAACGATAAGGTTGAACAGCACGTAAGCGCCCAACAGCGTGAAGCCCAGCGCCTGCCCGATGCCCCCCAGCAGAAACATCAGGTATACGCTTATCGTCACGAAGATGAGCAGGGGCACCCCCCGCTTGATGAGCAGCGCACTCACACTCAGGGTAGAGAGCAACCCGGCAATCGCCATGATGAGGCCCACATTGGCGATGTTCGCGCCCACGATAGCCCCCACCGAAACATCGGGCACGCCGTCGGCGGCGGCCTGTAGCGCAATCAGCAGGTCGGGTGCACTGGTGCCCAACGTGACAATCGTGAGGCCAACGATGAGCGGCGACGTAGCCAGCGACCGCGCTAACCGCGAGGAGCCATCGACCAGCATATTGCCACCCAAAAACAACCCAACCAGCCCAAAGAAGACGAGCGTTAAGTTCACAGCAGTACCCCTAGCGTATGAAGGCAGAGGCGAATAAACCTGCGTAGCCGATGACGTAGAGGCCGCT
>CAYSVE010000487.1:0-4873 GCA_964434365.1 uncultured Anaerolineaceae bacterium
CACGAAGAACACCTGCCCGCCGCGCTCCATCTCTCGGGTAATGGCGTTGCGCACCAGCCGTTCATCGAGCGGGCCGACATGCGTAATCACCGGCAGGCGCTCCTCTGGCGGCGTTTGGATCATGCTGATGTCGCGGACGCCGGTGAGGGCCATGTACATCGTGCGGGGGATGGGCGTTGCGGTCAGCGTCAGCACATCGACCTGCGTACGCAGCTTCTTGAAGTGCTCCTTCTGCCGCACGCCGAAACGCTGCTCCTCGTCGATAATCACCAGCCCCAAATCCTTGAAGCGCACATCCTCGCTGAGGATGCGATGCGTGCCCACCAGCACATCGATCTCGCCCGTCGCGAGACGGTCGACGGCCTTATTTTGCTCTTCGCGCGTGCGGAAGCGGCTCATCTGCTCGACGACGACAGGGAAGGCCGCCAACCGGTCGCGGAAGGTTTCGTAGTGTTGCTGTGCGAGCACGGTCGTCGGCACAAGGACGGCCACCTGCTTGTCCTCCTGTATCGCCTTGAAGGCCGCCCGCAGCGCGACTTCGGTTTTGCCGTAGCCCGCATCGCCGCAAATGAGGCGGTCCATCGGGTGCGGCGATTCCATGTCCGCCTTTACCTCAAGGACGGCGCGCAGTTGGTCATCGGTTTCGACGTATGGGAAGGACGCTTCGAGTTCGTGCTGCCAGGGCGTATCCGCCGAGAAGGCGTGCCCGTGGGCCTTCGCGCGGCTGGCGTACAGTTGAATCAACTCCTTCGCCTCGATCTCGACGGCCTTGCGCGCCTTCGATTTGGTTTTACCCCAGTCGGGTTCACCCAGCTTGGTGAGTGTCGGCGGGCGTTCGTCTGGCCCCACGTAGCGTGTGAGGCGGTCGGCCTGGTGAATGGGCACGAACAGGCGCGCGCTCCCCGCAAACTTAACGAGCAAGTACTCACGCTCGTTGTCCTCGATGGTGCGGCGCTTCATCGCCACGAACTGGCCGATGCCGTAGTCCTCGTGCACGACGTAGTCGCCCTCGCGCCAGTCGGCATATTGCGCTTCGGGCACGCGGGCGCGCTTCGCTGTTTTCCGACGGCGCGGTTCGGGCCGTCGCCAGCCGAAAATTTCGGCATCGGTGAACAGGTGCGTCTTTTCGAGGCCGATCATCTGCCAGCCCTCGCGCAGTAGCCCCTGCACGAACTGTGGTGCGCCCGGCTGCGGTGGCTTAATCACGTTCTCCAGGGTGGGGATGTACCCGCGCTGCTCGCTCCACAACTCGGTAAGGCGGCGGGCCTGCTCGCTGACGACCACGACGCGTTCACCGTCGGTGGTCAGTTGTCGCACCTGCTTCAGCATCGGCTTAAGCTGCCCGCCGAACCGCAACTCCGGCATGAACATCCCGCCGAAGCGGCTCGGCCCGGTGCCGATGGCCTCCTCGGTGTCAGCATCCAGGCTGGCCGATGTCCCCAGCCGCACGGTCAGGCGCTCGCGAAGCGTCTGTTCGATCTCTGGCCAGGTGAGGTACGGGCGCGGGTGCTCGTCGGCGAGTTCGTTGAGGCCGAGCTTTTCGGCGCGGGTGGTTTCGGCCTCGGCCTCCAACCCCTCGATGATGTCGCGCAGTTCGTCCCAGTCATCGACGACGACCAGCGCATCATCGGCGGCGTAGTCCAGCAGGCTCACCGGGTTCGGGTAGAGGAACGGCAAATAGTGCTCGACAAACGGGAAAACCACGCCGGTATCCAGCAATGGCGCATCGTTGACCGGGCTGGTCGCATCTTCGTGGATCACGAGCGACCGGACAAACGCCGCGTCTTCGGCGGGCACGCCCAACGACTTGAACCAATCCGCGAGGGTCGCGGCCAACGGTGGTGTGAGCGCAGGCAACGCCTCGCGCGCCGGGGTGATGTGCACAACGTGGACCGGGCCAGTGCTGCGCTGCGAGGACGGGTCGAAGGTGCGCAGGCTCTCCACCTCGTCGTCGAAAAATTCGACGCGCACGGGTTCGTCACTCGTCACCGGGTATACATCGACAATACCACCGCGTCGGCTGTAGGTGCCGGGTTCCACCACCAGCGGCACACTCTCGTAGCCGATGCCACCGAGTTGTTCCAGCAACTTGAGGATGTCCCAGCGCGCGCCCTCGGCCAACGTCATCGAGCGCTGACGGAAGGCATTTGCGGGCAGCGTGCGTTGCATCAGCGCGCGCGCAGAGGTGACCACAACGGGTGGGCGGCTCTCGGCGAAGTCATCGGGGGGCAACAGGGCAGCGAGCGCAGCGAGGCGTCCACGGATGGCACTATCGCCCCAGGCGGCTCGTTCGTAGAAGCTCGGCGTCGGCTCGTTAAAGCGCGCGATGTTCGTTTGTGGCAGCCACACAGGCAACTGTTCGGCGGCGTTGTAGGCGTTATCTGGCCGTGCGGTGACGTACACCACCGGGCCATCCCAATCGGCGGCGAGTGCGGCCAACACGAACGGACGCGCGGCTCGCACCACCCCGAGCGCCAGGGGATGGTCGGTGTCGGCGGCGTTGGTGCGTAAATGCGTCAGCAGGTTGTCGTAGGCGGCGTTGCCGCGCAACACGTCGAGCAGTCCGGTTAGCTGCATGTAGCCCTCCGAGTGTCCAACACAAAAAGGCCGCACGAGGTGCGGCTTGCCCATTATACCCGCGCTAACGCCTCTTCGGGGATTAGCATCGTGTAGGAAATGGATCGAGGAGATGGTTTTGTGCATTGCACACGCAACCGATAACTTACACTATGTCGAACCGCGTAGGGGCGAGGCATGGCCTCGCCCACCCCACACGACACGCGCTACGATGCCTCGCGCCGACGCAGCAAATTGCCGAAAATCGGCGCTTGTGGCCCGCGCAGCCGCCGATGATACACCCACCACTCGGCCATGAGGATGAGCAGCGCAATCGCGGCTAACCACGGCCAGAACTCGCGCTGGCCGACCTCTTCGCCCTCACCCGCTTCGCTGATGACATCCGCGCCAAGGGTGATGCTATCTCGCACCGCGATATTGCTTTCCACCGTGTCGAACAAGTTCACCGCAAACTCGGTGGACTGCATCACGTTCCCACTTTCGACGGCTTCGAGGGTGTAAATCCCGCTGATGCCGGTATCGGCGTATACGAGGGTCTCGCGGTCGACATCTAACCGGCGCACGTCGCCGTCGGGCCGGGTGATGCGCAGCGTATCGGCCCCTACCGGCGGGCGTAGCAGCAGGCTATCGCCCACGCGCAGCGCCGTCTCCGTGAGGATCGTTTCGTCGGGTTGATACCACGTCATCAGGTTGTTCATGAGGATGGGCCACGCGATTTGCAGCGGCAAGTCGCTATCCTGCACCGCAAATGTGAGGATCGCCACCTGCCGGTCTTCGAACTCCCCGGCCCACAGGAGCACCCCGCCCTCGACGGTAATCAGCGGGTCGGCCCAGTCTGCGATCACCGGGTCGAAGGAGCGAACGTTCACGGTGTCGAACTCGAGGAACGCTGTGAGATCACTATCGCCCACAATGGCCGGGTTCGCCGTATCCTCAATCGCCGACGGCACACTGGTGAACATCCCCGGCACACCCGGCGTCGGCGGGTTGATGAACAACAGGTCGCCGGGGGGCAGTTCATCCGGCAGCCAACTATCGAGGATCGTCAGGTCGAACTGCCGCGTCGGCAGCCCGCGCGTGATGTCGCCGGTCAGGTGATCGACGGTCGGCAGGCTGCGCAACACCTGGTCGATAAACACATTCCCAGGCGACATCAACAGCGCTTCGAGGCCGCCACCGCCCCCGCCGACCGTCCATGCGTCGTTGTCGTCCAGCAGAAAATCCTGCGTGTCGCTGCCCTGCGCCGGGGTGATACCCGCCTGTATCGCCCCGAAACCCTCCGGCAGCGCCTCGCTGACGAGCGGCAGCGTCCCACCTGCGGGGATGGTGTAGCGCTCCGCCGTGAACAACTCGCCGTCTACGCGCAAGTCGTAGATGATCTCGGCATCGGTGGCCCCGTAGTTCACGATTTGGCTGAACAACTGCGTTTCCTCGCCGGGGAGCGTGTCGGTCGCCAGCGCGCTGATGGCCACATTGCCGTTGCTCTCGCCGACGGGCACATAGCGGATGTCGCCCGCAACGCCCGGCAACCCGCCTACATTGCCCAGCCCGCCATCGCTGACGATGACCACGCTGAAGTTCTCGGCACCGGCAGCCCCCGCCGCCGCGAGTGTGAGCGCCGCCGTCCAATCGGCGCGGGCGCTGGTCGGCTCTGCCGCGACGATCGTATCGCGCAGCAACGCGCTATCACGGGTGGACGGTGCCAACACCTCGGGCACATCGGCCACACGGATGACCGTCATGCTGTCATCTGGCCCCATCGTATTGACGATTTCCAGCGCGCGTTCCTGCGCCGCCTCGAAGCGCGACGCTTCACCATCGTCGATGTCTGTGGCGTTCATGCTGGCCGAGGCATCGAGCAGTAGCGCGATTTGCCCCGCGCTCACCGCAGGCACTTCGATGAAGGGACGCGCCAGCGCAAACACCAACAACGCGAGGATGAGCAATTGCAAGAACAACAGCAGATTTCGCCGAAGCCGCTGCCACGGCGCGTTCGCTTCGTTATCTTGTAGTACCTGTTGCCACAAAAACGTCGACGAGACCATCACCTCGCGGCGACGCAAGCGCAGCATGTACAGCAGAATAATCGGCGCGGCCAGCAGCCCGCCCAAAAACGCTAACGGTGTGAGGAAAGACATCGTTCGTCCTCGTTTCGTTCAAAACTTGGGGCGTACGCCCAAATTATCGATCTGCCTCGCCGGATCGTTTCCGTCGCCCGCGCCACACCATCCACAGCAGGTAGACGAAAAACACGCCCACAGCCAACGGCAACGCCACGATCAACCCGCCGAACACC
>CAYSVE010000488.1:0-4861 GCA_964434365.1 uncultured Anaerolineaceae bacterium
ATGTGCACGTCTCTCCTTGAGCGTTTTTAAGCTTGTGTGCGCGCAATCCAAGCTTATGGTATTTAGGTCCCTCTTGGCTAGTATGCACTTTCTGGTAACCTAGTTACCGATAGGTACCAATAGGTGCCGGTTGAAACTTAGCCCACAGGGAGCCACGTACACATGCCAATTATCGACCCCACAACGGGTTATCCCGTCGACGTTTTCAACCCGCAGTGCCCATCTCGGCATACGCTTGCCCTCCTCGCCGATAAGTGGTCCATGCTCATTATCATGGTGCTTGCGAGAAAGGGACCGCTGCGCAACGGACAACTCAAACGCGCGGTCGGTGACATCTCCGCGAAGATGCTGACGCAAACGCTGCGCAAATTGGAAACGTGCGGCCTCGTCGATCGCACATCGTACAACGAGGTTCCGCCTCGGGTGGAATACGCCCTCACCCCGCTCGGCCTGACGCTGCTCGAGCCGATACGCGCCCTCGCCGACTGGGCGGAGCACAACTACGCATCTGTGCTGGTCGCTCAGGAGCAAGCATTCAGCGAGGAAGACGTAACAACCTAGCGGTGCTGTGCTACGCCTCCCCCACCCGGCTCTTTAGGGTGTGGCGCTCGTCGGCCTTGACGAATGCGAACATGTCATCGAAGAAGGTGAGGTGCGGCGCGCCCGTATCGAAGATACCGAAGGTTTCCAGCAGGTGCGCATCCACCCGTTTGCGGAAAGCCTCAAGCAGCGATATTTCGTCAGCATCCAATTGGATGACCTGATACGCAATCGACATGTGGAATACATACGTGTCATGATTCGGGAACCGCACCGCCGTCGCCCGCGCAACCGCCTCGCGATACGCCCATATGGCCTCGTGCGTGGCCTCGTCTGCCGGTTTAAGGCTCAGCACGGTCGCGCCTTCGCCGGGCCACAAATGCGTAAACGTCATGCGAAAGTTCGGCGGGGCGGGGACATCTTTCAGTGCCTCGATGAAAAAATCGTCGGTCTCGCTCAACGGCGCATCGAGCGGCAACCTGGTGGACCACTCCCCGGGTACACGAAATTCATCGCACAACAGTTGGATGACGGTCATGTGCATGCTGCTGAGTGGCAGCAGGCTAAACTTACTCGCAAAGGGTTGCGCTTGAAGTTGTTCCTGTACCCACGCCGCACTGGCATAGGCCTGGCTGTTGGGGTCGCAAAAGCAGATGATGGTGTTACCGGGGAAAGGCCGCACGCTGCCATCTTCGAAAAACTTGACGCCGACGTTGCGTGTGTAGTGGGTGGTATTGGGCATCTCGTACTCATCGATTACCGAGCAGTTGGGTAGGCAATATTGGGCAACAGTCTATCCATCAAGTAATGCCTCGTGCAAGCCGCTTCGCAAGCGCGAGGGGGGGGCATGTTGTCGGCAAGCTGACGCTAGGCAAACCGATTCAGTGAATATAAAATAAAGGTTCCTTGTTGTATATCCACCGAAGTCAACTTTACTGCCAGCTTGGAGCGTGCTCATGGCCACCCCAAAAACAATCGTCGGCTTTGCCAACCTAGACGACAACAACCCCTACGCTGCCCATCTGCGCGATCGCCTCATGGAGGCCGCCGACCGAAACCCCAACATGGATCTTATCGTTCGCGACAATGCCATGGACTCCGCACGGGCCAAAGCAAACATCCAGGAATTTCTTTCGGTGCCAGTTGATGTCGCCATCATGTTCCACATCGACCAGCGCGCAAGCATGAACCTCGTTTTCCCGTTACGCCTTAAGCAAATTCCCGTACTTGCCGTCGACATTCCAATCGGCGGGGCGTACTACTTCGGGTTCAACAACCTCGAAGCCGGACAGCTTGCCGGGCAGGCGTTGGTCGATTGGCTGAAGACCCACTGGAACGGGCAAGTCGATAAAGTGTGCTGTATGACGGAAGACCGCGTGCTGGAGTTCACACATCAGCGGTTCGATTGTGTGATCGACGCGCTACGGCGCAACATCGCGTTCGACCCAAAACACGACCTGCTGCATATGGCGAACGGCAGCAACGCCGACCAATCGCGCGAGCGCTTTGCGAACTTGCTCGCCCACTGGCAAGATGACCACATCGTGGTCGTTTGCATCAACGATAGCACCGCACAGGGGGTTATCCGCGCAGTGCGCGATATGCAGCGCACGAGCGACATCGCGATTGTGAGCTACGACGGCACGCAGGTCGCGATGGATGCGTTTGCATCGTCCGACATCAACATGGTCACGTCGCCGTACATCTCACAGGACCAAATCGGCGAGCAGATACTCGACCTGTGTGCGCAACTCGCAGCCGGCGAGCGCATCGCAGCCAATACCAACCTGCCCACCTACCCACTCGACACGACGAACTATCACCTGCGCTACGGCGGTCACAAAACGGCCTCGTCGTAGTGTGCGGTTAGGTATCGAGGCGCGCCGTCGCGTCAGGCATCCAACGGCTTTACACGATACCAGTAGTGATACCGCTCGGTGAACCCAAGCTTGCCATACAACGACATCGCAGCGGCGTTGTTCGGCTCCACTTGCAGGTAGGTGGTATGAGCACCCCCCTGCCACGCCGCCGCCAACAGGCCATTCATCAACCGCGTGCCGTGCCCCTGCCGCCGATACGCCGGGTCCACAGCGACATCGAACACGCCAGCGTACCCGCCAACGATGACGAGCATCGCCACAGCAACGGCCTGCCCGCTCTCGTAGAACGTGGCAAAGCGGGCATCGAGCCGGGCAAACAACTGGGTGATGATGCTGCGCTTGTCGGTGTGTTTGCCGTTGTTCAGGCGGATGTAGTCCTCGCGCCACGACGCGCTGAACTTCCCCATCGTCAGGTTGGCATCGCGGGTGGGTGGCACGGCAGGTAGGGGGCACGTTTGCACGACGGCACCGGGCTGCCACTGATACCCCAACCGTTCGAGGTCGTTATCGAGCCGCTCTGGCTGCGTTTCGCTTGTAAGCTTGAAGATCGTCGGTAGGTACTGCCCTGCATAAAATGCCTCGGCATGGGCCACCTTCTCGGCGAGGGTAAGCCGTGCCGGGTACAGCGGATGTACACTGTTCGCGCGGCGGGTATACCCGCCCGATGCCCGCAGCACCCAGCCGTCGAATAGTTGTGTGTGTAGCGCCGGCCACGCCGAAAGCCCCTGTTCTTCTAATACGCGTATCACGGGTGTGCAAGGTCCAGGATGGTGTGTAGCAAAACGTTTGCGCCCCGTACAACGTCGTCCCACGGCGTATACTCCTGCGGGGTGTGGCTTATCGCCCCAATCGACGGGATGAAGAGCATCCCCGCTGGCGTTACCGTGCCCATAATTTGGGCATCGTGCCCGGCATAGCCCACCACCGCGTCGTAAGTCGCGCCGACCGCCTCGCAGGCCCGCGCCAACGCCCCCGCGACCTGGTCATCCATGTGGGCAGGCGGCACATGGGCCACCTGTTCATGGCTGAGATACAGCCCGTACGTCTCGGCACACGAATGCGCCTGGTCCAACAGTTCGTGCAAAACCTCTTCGAGTGCTTCGGCCTCGCGGTGGCGCACCTCCAACAGCAGCCGCGCCTCCGAGGGGATGATGTTGAATATGCCCGGCAGCACCTCTAGCCGACCACAGTTCACCACAGCACCATCGAAACGATCGTGGACGATAAGGTGCGCCTGGGTAACAAAAAGCGCCGCGCCCTGGAGGGCATCGCGACGCCTGTACATATCGGTCGTGCCGCTGTGGCCTGCTTCGCCGTGGAAGGTGAGTAACGTCGAAATTCGGCCTACGATGTCGGACACAATGCCGCAGTTTAGCCCGCGCGCATCGAGGCTGCCCCCTTGCTCGATGTGGAGTTCCAAATACCCGGCGAGGGCGGCGGGGTCGCGGCGGGCGCGGTGCAGGTCCTGCTCGTTGATGCCCGCGCGGGTGAGCGCTGCACGGAAGCTGGCGTCGTGGCCTTGTGCCGCCTGGAGCTTGCCGCCGGGCAGCGTCCCGGCCATCCCACGGCTACCCAGCAACGAATACCACGTGCCTTCCTCATCGGTAAAGTTGACCACTTCCAGATGAACGGGTAGCTCGTACCCAGCCTCGCGGATCGTGCGCAAACACTCCAGCCCGGCGAGCACGCCAACACTGCCATCGTAGCGGCCTCCGTTGGGCACGCTATCCAGGTGGCTACCGATGAGCAGGGTACGGGCATCGGGGTTGGTGCTGGGCAACACCCCGCTAAGGTTACCCGCATCGTCGTCGCGCATGAGCAGCCCAGCAGCTTCCACCTGGTCGGCGAACCAGGCGCGGGCCTCTAAGTCTTCGAGGGAGAGTGCAGTACGGTTGATGCCGCCTGCGGGCGTCGCCCCAATTCGTGCCAGGGCATTGAAGTCTGCCAAGAGTCTTTCGGTGTTGATGCTAAGCTTCACCATCTCCATAGGTAGCTCTGCGCAGCCTTTCGTCTGCAAATGAAAGCTATCGCAAAAACATAGCACGCTTTTGTTTGTTCTGCTATGTAAATTCCATAGTCTCTTAACAAATTAGCACAAAAAAAGGCGCGGAAATTCATCCGCGCCTTATGCACATCGTGTAGTGGGGGTCGTTTTGAGGTTAAATCGGCTTCAGCACGCGGTCTTCGCGCAACTTCTTGGTGAGGATGTGTAGCGCGTCGATGTCGATGATGCCGACTTGCACCGCATCGCGCCACGCCGCTATCTGGATGTGGAGACTGCAGGTGAGTTCGTAGCCGTGTTCGCCGAAAGTGCTCAGCACCCCATCGGAGGCGTCGGACGGCAGGAAGACAAAGCCGACTTCGCTTTGCAGTTCCTTCGAGGCTTCTTCGACAGCCTTCACCAGCGCGGCCACGACGGGTTCCTCCGGCGCGCTCGCACT
>CAYSVE010000489.1:0-4856 GCA_964434365.1 uncultured Anaerolineaceae bacterium
AACCCGAGCGCAACCTCGGGCGTCTGTTTGCTCGGGCCGAAGAACAAGATGTGATCCTGCTGCTCGATGAGGGTGACTCGTTGATGACCGGGCGCACCGACGTTCGCTCGTCGAATGACCGCTACGCCAACATGGAAACCAATTATCTGCTTCAGCGCCTCGAAAACTATGAGGGCATTATTCTCGTCACCACGAACGTTGCCAGCCGCATCGATAACGCATTCCAGCGGCGAATGGACAGCGTCATCGAGTTTTCGCTGCCCGACGCCGAACAACGTTATCGCATCTGGTTGCTTCATCTGCCAAAAAGTACGACAATAGAGGATGAGTTCTTGCGCGCTGTGGCAACCCGCTGTAATTTGACAGGTGGACAAATTCGCAACGCCGTATTACATGCGACGGTCCTCGCAGTAGAGCACGAACAACCCGTGCGGGCGGCCTTTATTGCCGAAGGTATCAGCCGAGAGTATCGCAAGCTGGGCGAAGCCTCGCCCTTAATCCCGGAGTTGGGATTCTGACATGGTCACCTCTGCTCGCAAAAAGCGCTCGACCTCCATTCAGCGGAAAGCCACCCAGCAATCGGGGGCGACTACCGCGCGTGTGAATGGAACCTCGGCGCTCGCGATGCGCTCTCCTGCTGGGTCGCACGCTAAAGTCCAGACGAAGCTAACGGTCAACACACCCGGCGATCGCTACGAACGCGAGGCTGACGCCGTTGCATCCGCCGTGACGAGCAGCCACAGCACGGTCAGCGCTGCACAAAACCCACGTGGGCTTGGTATACAGCGGCAAGAAAAGGACGCCGTCCAGCGCATGGAAGAGGAGGCCATCCAGCGCATGGCCGATGAATCCGTCCAGCGTATGGAAGAGGAGGCCGTCCAACGGCAGGAAGACGATCCCGTACAGCGACAGGCGGCTGGCAGCAGCGTCCCATCGGTGTCCCCATCGGTCGCAAAGACGATCAACAACCCAGGCTCGGGGCGCCCTATCGACCCCAATCGGCGCAAACGTATCGAGGGTGTGCTGAACGCAGACCTCGGCAGCGTCCGCTTGCACGACGATCGCCGCGCGAACCAGGCAGCGACAGACTTACAAGCCAAAGCCTTTACCCACGGCGGCAACATCTTTTTGAGTCGTGCAGCATTAGCCACCGATACTGAACTACTCGCACACGAAGCCACACACACGGTACAACAAGGGGCGGCGATTCAACGCCAAGAAGACGATTCCGTCCAACGGCAGGATGATGATTCTGTGCAGCGCATGGCCGAGGAATCCGTCCAACGGCAAGAAGACGACGCCGTACAGCGCCAGGAAAACGATGCAGTGCAGCGGCAACCAGCGGTCACCGCTGATGGACAAGCACCAGGCGTACAGCGACTATTGCCTCTACTGGCCGTCGGTGCGATCGCGGTTGTCGATTACGCCACCGACGGCGGCGTGCGTCGTACCGTCAAACAGGGATTGTGGGCAGCGTTTAAAGCCGTTGCGCCCGATGCGCTTGTCGAACTCGTGGAGGACATCAGCGATGCAGGCGGACTATTCGCCTACCTCAAAGAAAAGGTCTTCGGCACACTCGAAGCGATCTACGACACCGTAAAGTCCGTCCTCGAAGTGCCCCAGAAGATTGCCGAACTCGTCAAAGCACTGCTGTTGATCTTTGGGTTATCGCTGAAACTCGTGCCAGCGTTGGCGAGTGGTGACAAGAAGAAGGTCTTCACCGGCATACGGGATATCGTGCTTGCGATGCGCACCGTCGTGGAAATTGTGTGGCCCGGCGTGCGCTTCGTGCTCAAGCCGATAAGTGCTCTGGTTTCGGGCTTTCTTGGCATCATCCGGGGTATTCTCGCCGGGGCCAAGGACGTGATGAATTGGGTTGTGGGCGTATTCAAGAAGTACATCGGCGGTATCATCGATACCGCAGGCGATGCTGTCGAGTGGGTGCTCGACAATATGCTGGACATCAGCGTATCGCTCAACACCGAGGCTATCACCAACAAAGTCGAAGAAATCGTCACCGACCTGACGCGCGCCCTTAACAACGGCGTCGACGCAGTCGACACTTTCGTGGCGCGCATCGATGAGATGATCGACATCGAATCGTTCGACAAGATCATCGAGCACATCAAGACATTTCTCACGAACGCAGCCAGCTTTGCCGACAACATGGATAGCGAGGGCGAAGACAGCGGTATCATCGATAAGCATGCCGTGCTCAAAGGCATTGCCAAAGCCATCGAGAGCCTCTTCAGTATCATTGGTGACGGTGTCGTGCTGGTCGGCGTGTGGATATCGGGTAGCGTTGGCTGGGTGGCAAACAAAATCGCTGGTGTAGTGGGCACCATCGCGGCCATTCCCATCCTGCCAGAGTGGATCGAAAACGCGATTAATAAGGTGCGCGATGGCATCATCGCGCTTGGTAATTCTGCCCAGGCGACGATTACCGCAGGTGCATCGCTCATCGCTGCTGCGCTCGGCAAGCTGGGGCTATTGGCGGGCTGGGTTGCGAAAATCGTTGTGCAGGTCGCTATGACGATTGCGTCGAACCCGCTGGCGGCGTTCACGAGCCTATTCGGTGTCCTCAAAAAGCTGTGGGAACTCGTCCCTGCCTTTATTCGTAACCCGGTCGAGAAGTTCATCGAGAATCAAGTCAAAGAGCGTATCCCGTTGGTCGCCGAGTTCCTTGCGGTGGCGAAACTGGCGGTCAAAATCCTCGAGCTGGTAGGCACACTCATCGACGACCTGGTGACACAATTCGCGCTGTGGCCCCCCCTCAGGAAGTTCTTCAAAGCTCTCATCAAGGTCATCGGCTTCCCGATCGAACTCGTGAAACAGATCATCAGCAAGGCGATGAGCATCTTCAGCGCTATCGTGCGGAACCCCATCCGCTTTTTGCGGAATATCTTCCGGGCGATAAAGGCCGGTTTTGCCAGCTTCTTCAAGAACATCCACAAGCATCTGCTGAAGGGCGTTATCGACTGGCTGTTTGCAGTCGCGCGTAAGAACAACATCGAACCGCCTAAAAGCCTCGAACTCTCCGAGTTGTTCCGCTTTGCCTTCGAGGTTATGGGCATCAACGAGGACTTGATATTCGAGCGCCTTGGCAAGCACAAAGATGTCGGCAAGGAACGCGCGCAGAAAATTCGCAAGGTGTGGAAGACACTCACGGGCGTGTGGTCATGGATCGTCAAGCTGTTCACCAAGGGGCCAAAGGCTATCTGGGAGGACATCAAGGCCCAGCTTCTCGAACTGAAGGACAAGCTCATCAACAACGTGCTCGAGTGGGTGATGAAAGAGTTTGTCGAGGCCATGCTCACCAAGCTGATCTCCTGGCTAGACCCCACCGGCATCATGGCGATCATCAACAGCGCCATCGCGATTTACCGGGCGGTGCAATCCTTCATCGAGCACCTCAAGGAAATGCTGCAACTCATCAACTCGGTGTTGGATAGCATCGGGGAAGTTGTCGCCGGGAAGATTGCGAAAGCCGCCGAATTCCTCGAGCAAAACCTAGTGCGTGCCCTGCCGATTGTCATCGGCTTCCTGGCGAACCAGTTCGGGATGGGCGACCTCGGCAAGCGCATTGGCGATATGATCAAGAAAGTGCGCGCGTATGTCGTCATGGGCCTCGACTGGCTCATCGACAAAGCGGTGAAGGCCGGTCTATCTGCCATCAAGTTTGGGAAATCAGTCGCTGCAAAAGTCAAAGCGTGGTGGATGCTCCGGTTTAGGTTCAACAAAGGCCATAACAAGCATTCTGTTTTCTGGCGCGGACGGGGCACAAGCGCAACACTAAAGGTCAAGAGCGTAGAACGTCCCATCAAAGAATACGTCGACTTGCTCGACCAGAAACTGACGAGTGAAGGTAAACACACCCCGGCTTACGCAACGCGAATCGCGGCGATACGTGCCAGCCAAGAAGTGATTGCCCTGCTCAAGGGAGCCGAGTCCGAGGCTCAGGAGGTGATCGACGACATCGCTACGGAAATGAAGAGGATTGCGGATAACCTAGCATTCCTGCCCGAGTTGGAGACGATTGGTGAAGATACACAACCAGACGACACGGCAACGACTGATGCCGCCTCGGCGCGCCCACCATCTAAGATTACCTTTTCGTCCAACGTGACGCGGAGCATTCCCGTCAACGACCCGAACGACGCCTCGGTAACATTCCCAGCCGTGACGAGTAAGGATGGTAAAAAGGCCGATGCGATTCTCAGCATCCACCCAGGCTCACATAAGGGGAGACAGCGCACAAAACCCTCACGCTTGTCCGACTTACTTTCGGTACGACGGAACAACTACGTTGCTGGACACCTCGTCAATGCCAATGTTCACGGTGATGGTCAGGAAACGCGTAACCTGACCCCCCTCACCGTGCAGGCCAATGGTGACATGGAACGTGGCATAGAAAGCGAACTGAAGAAACGTGTGTTGAACCAGAATCGGGTCGTAAAGTATGTGGTCACCGTCAACTACTCGTCTACAGCGATGAGCGCACGATACCACCCCGAGGGCTACATCGCCCCCAGTTTGGATATTACGCTGCAAAACATGCGCTTTAAGCGAGAAAGCGAATTTGGCAAAGATAGCGCGACTGATGCAACCCTGATCAAGGCGAAGAAGGAACGCAGCAATTGGGGGCTTGACCCCACAGACACGCAAATGTCTTTACCCTTGAGCAATGACAATAGTGCACAACGGGCTATACCGCCCGATATGCCAGTTGTCAACGCGCTTAAGCCAACACAAGGTCAGTTGGCCGCAGTTGGTTTCAGCGAAAATGATGCGCGCAATTTGTCCGCATTCCTGCGAGACAACAAACCGTTGAACACCCGTGATATTCGCCGAGCGAT
>CAYSVE010000490.1:0-4854 GCA_964434365.1 uncultured Anaerolineaceae bacterium
GGCAAGCGCGTTGGCGACCACGCCATCCACGACCGACGCGATACAATGGAGTGGCCTGCCGATCACGTCGATGAAGACAACAACGACGCGCAAACCTAACCCGGCAACGGCACCAGCCAACCGTCGGTGTACAACCGCATCACCTCCCCGGCAGCGAAGTCTGCCGCGCACACGCCCTGTTCCGGCGCATCCTGTAGCCGGGTCCATAGGGGCGTGTTTGTTTGCCACTCTGCGCGGAAGTCGTGATACATCCGCCCCGGTTGCGGCGCGAGGTAACACCACGGCGCGAGGACGAAGCGCGTGTCGTCGGTGAGGGGGGTATGCTGGTAGGGCATCGGCCCGCGCCCCGCTGCATTGAGGATAACATCGGCGTAGGCCTGCACCATATCGTCCTGTTGAAAGTGCGCCTTGAGGTAGTCGAGCGTTTGCGCTGAGGTGCGCGCGCCGCTTTTTAGCACCCGCGCCGCGATTTCCGCCGCCCCTTCGATGTCGCCGTAATCGACCTTATCGATGAGGTCCTCCGGCAGCAACTCGCGCGCCGGGCCCACGCGTGCCACAATCGACGGCGTGCCGCACGCTAAACTCTCGTAGGGCACGTTGCCGAAGGTTTCCACATAGCGACCGATGCCGAACGTCACACCGCCGAGGCTGTAATAGGCCGGGATGAGGCCCTCGGGCACCCACTCGTGGAACACGAAGTGCTCGCGCAGGCCATATTCATCGATGGACGCGTTTAGCCCCGCGTAGAAGGCCTGCACCACCGGGTCGTAGCTCACATCGATCCACTGCGGGACGAGCACACGCAGGTTGTCGATGTTGTGGGTATGCACGAGCAATCGCGCCGCTTCGATGACCTCGCGGATGCCCTTATCGCCCTCTGGCCGGTGCGGGAACAGCGCAATCGCGTGTTGGGCCGGGTCAACGTTGGGGATGTACGTGCGGATGGCGTCGGTGGACGTGGGTTTGAACTCATCGAAGTCGAGGCCATTGTAAATCGTGTGGGTGCGGGCCGCCAAACCCGGGAAGAAGCGCCCGACGGTGTTCAGCAGGCTGTCGCGCTGGTGTTCGCTGATGACGATGAGGTCATCGCCCTGGAACAGATACCCCGATACCAGCGTCTCGGAAAAAATAATACTCCGCAGCGAGTAGACTGTCGGTACGCCCGCGCTGACGTACGGCAGCAGAAAGCCCCCATCGTGGTTGTAGAACACGTCGGCGTCGCGCAGGTAGTCGCCCATGCGTTGCACCGCGTGCGCAATGTCGTGGATGGGCACGGCGTAGGGTTCGGGGAAGGGCTGCTTGAACCGGAACACCGGGACGAATAGAGCGTTCTCGTGCCATTGGAACGGCTCGACGGCGGCGGGGTCGCGGCGGGTGCACACCAACGTAACCTTATGGCCCTGCTTGGCAAGGTGCACCACGACTTTGCGCAACTGCTTCTGTGCGCCGCCCATCGTCTTGTGTTCGAAGAGCGGCGTCATGGAAAAGGCAAGGATGTTCAATTCCTGGTCCTTTAAGGGTGTAATGAAAAAAACGGGAATAGCCTAACATGCCACCATAAATAACGGATTATAACGGGGCAAGCCTCATGAGAAGTACACAAAAGCAGCCTGTACCGATTCGGTTATTGTCGTATGTAACCCAGCCCACACACTCAAATAAGACCTGTGCAAACATTCAGTAAGGCTATCATGAGTCTTAATTGACAACCTACCAACACCCGCGTACGCTGATGCTTGTGTATTGTGCAACGTCACAGTTTTCATGCTTGAAGGGATCAACCTCATGGAAAACGGTCATGGGTCCAATGGACATAACGGCCACAACGGGAACGGTCATCACGGCAATGGTCGCAACGGCCACAGCACCGAGAGCGTGATCGCGCGGATGCAGGACAAACTCCGCGACGAGTCGTTCCTCCACAACTACGAGCTAGACCTGCCCCCTGTGGACCACCCCACCATCGAGGATGCAGTACGCAACATTCTCACGGCTGTGGGCGAAAACGCCGACCGCGAAGGCCTACAAGGTACGCCAGACCGCGTCGCGCGGGCCTACGATGAGCTGCTGAGCGGCTATCGCCAAAACCCCGAGAAGATCATCAACAACGCCATCTTCGATGTGGACTACAACGATATGGTCATCGTCCGCGATATCGAATACTACAGCCTGTGCGAGCACCACATGTTGCCGTTCATCGGCCACGCGCACATCGCGTACATTCCGCAGGGTAAGGTCGTGGGCCTTAGCAAACTTCCGCGCATCGTCGATGTATTCGCGCGCCGCCTACAGGTGCAGGAGCGCATGACGCACCAGATCGCAGACTTCATCCAGGAAGTGCTGAACCCGATGGGTGTCGCCGTGGTGCTAGAGGGCGTGCACATGTGCTCGATGATCCGTGGTGTAGAGAAGCTCCACAGCAGCATGACGACCAGCGCGATGCGCGGCACGTTCCACACGAACCCGCAAACCCGCGCCGAATTCATGAGCCACCTCAACCGAGGCCAGTCGCCGAGCTTCTTCCGCTAGGCCAAACTCCGCAGACTGTGCAAATTACGGGCGAGGCATGGCACAGGACAGTGTCGAAGCGTCCCTCGCCCCTACACAACGCGCGCAAATTGCGTGCCCATAGTCAACTTTCATACGACCAATAAACGCCAGGCTCTAGGATTATACGCCCCAGCGGGGTATCGTCTGCGGAGACTATCTCTCGATGGAGACCCCCGCCCGTGTTCCGCCGCTTGATTCTGCCGCTGTACGCCCCATCGCTGCTGTACGCCTTCGCCTATGCGATGTTCATCCCCACGTTGCCGCTGTTCGCGGGCGAACTCACCAACAGCTACGCGATGGTGGGGTTGCTGCTCGCGGCGGAGTCGTTCGGCAAGCTGGGCGGCGACCTGCCCGCCGGGGCACTGCTGGGGCGGCTCGGTATTCGAAACACGTCGCTGTTGGGGTTGGGCGTGTCGTCGGCGGCGTGGGTGTCGATGTTCTGGGTGCCGAATGCGTTGGTCGCGCTGGTGTTGATGTTCATCGCCGGGATGGGCGCAGCGGTGTACAACATCGCCCGGCACAGTTACATCGCCGGGGTGTCGGTGCAGCAACGGGGCCGCTCCATCGCGATGTTCGGTGGGGTGTTCCGCGTGGGCAAGCTCGCCGGGCCGATTGCGGGCGGCTTCATCGCGGGGGCGTTGGGGCTGCGCGCCCCGTTTTTGACGTTCGGCGTACTGGGCGTCATCGCGATCGTATTTGTGGTGCTGTATATGCCTGCCAACGACGGCGGCGCGAGTGGCAAGCACACCCGCATCGGCGATACGTTGCGCCAACACTGGCCTGTGCTGTCCACGGCGGGCGTCGGGCAAATTCTCGTGCAACTCACGCGGCAGGGCTTTTTGACGGTGATGCCGCTGTACGCAGCGGATGTCGTCGGCCTGGATGTGCGCACCATCGGTATCGTGATGGGCGTGGGCGCGGCAGTCGATGCGCTGTTCTTCTACCCTGCCGGGATGATTATGGACGGCATGGGCCGCAAGTGGGCCATCGTGCCGCCGTTTGTGCTGCAAGCGACCGGGCTGGCGCTCATCCCGTTGATGAGTAATGCGGTCGGGCTGGCGACCGTCGCGGCGCTCATCGGGTTAGCGAACGGCCTGTCGTCCGGCACAATGATGACCGTCGGCAGCGACCTCGCCCCGCCCGATGCGCGTGGCTCGTTTTTGGGCGTGTGGCGGCTCATCGGGGATGTGGGCTTCGGCGGCGGGCCGATGGTCGTGGGCGGCGTGGCGAACCTGTTCGCGCTGCCGGTCGCGGCGTTGGCCGTCAGCGGCGCGGGTGTCGCGGGGGCGCTTGTGTTCGCCTTCCTTGTACCAGAGACCCTCCGTGAGCCGTCCTGGCAACTTATAAAGACTCGTAGCCGCTAGGATTTCCTACGCAATACCGACGCAAACTGTGCTATACTTTTTATATTAACGGAAGACAAAGCCAACGGAGGCGCAATCTGGATTCGCTCGATCTCGCCCGTCATATCGTGGACGTGGTGGAAGACAAGAAGGCCGAGGAGATTATTCTGCTGGACCTACGGCCCGATACCATCATGGCGGACTTCTTCGTGATCTGCAACGGCACCAGCGACCGTCAACTGCGCGCCCTTACCGAGTACGTGCGCGTGAGTGTTAAGGACAACCTCAGCAAGCTCCCCTTCAATGTCGATGGCACGCCGGAAAGCGGTTGGGTCCTCATGGACTACGGCGATGTGATCGTGCACTTGTTCACTGCGGACCAGCGCGAGTTCTACGACCTTGAGGGGTTATGGCGCGAAAACGCCCACGTACTGCTGAACATCCAGTAGAAGCCGCCCCGCCGAAAACCCAAAACCCGAACGGCCCGCGTGATGTGCGGGCCGTTTTTGCTTCACGGATGTGTTGCAGACTCTACTCGAAAATCCAACTATCCGTCACACGACCCCAGTCGATCAACTCTTCTTCGGTGAAGAAGTTTGCGATTTCGCGCTCGCCGTTTTCCGGGCTGTCGCTGCCGTGGACGAGGTTACGGCCCACTTCCATCGCGAGGTCGCCACGGATGCTGCCCGGCGCACTCTCGTGCGGGCGCGTCGCGCCGATGGTGTTGCGGCTGCTGGCGATGGCGTTGGTGCCTTCGAGGGCCATCACCACCACCGGGCCGCTGGTGATGTACTCCACGAGGCCGGGGTAAAAGGGTTTGCCCTCGTGCTCGGCGTAGTGTTTGCCCGCAAGTTCCTCGGTAATCTTGATAAACTTCATGCCGATGATGCGCAGGCCACGCGCTTCGAAGCGACGGATGATTTCCCCGGTAAGGCCGCGCTGGACGGCGTCTGGCTTGGCG